>CALJQI010000142.1 GCA_937980285.1 uncultured Gammaproteobacteria bacterium
GATTCCTGGTCCGCGCTGCAGTTTCACGACAGCAAGATCCCATACTACTACATCTTCCTGGCCTTCTTTGTCGTCACCTATTTGCTGGTCTGGCGCCTGAGCATCTCCAAGATCGGCTTCCGCCTGCGCGCGGTCAGGGACGATTACCAGGCCGCCTCCAGCCTCGGCATCAACGTGGCGCGCTACAAGATCATCGCTTACGCGATCTCGGCGGCGATCATGGCGCCGATGGGCAGCCTGTTCGCGCAGTACCTGCTGATCGTCGATCCGGATCGCATGTTCAACCTGGAGATTTCGATCATGGTGCTGCTAATGACCGTGCTCGGCGGTATCGGCAATATCTGGGGGCCGCTGATCGGCGTCGCCATACTGATTCCGATTTCGGAGTACTCGCGAATTTACTTCGGCGGCACCGGCGGCGCGGTCGACCTGATTCTCTACGGGCTGATACTGATGCTGATTTGCGTTTTTCGTCCCGACGGCCTGATTTCGCTGTTTCCCAAACACATTCTCGAAAGAGCGAGGCAGCGATGACCCTGCTGGCGGTCGAAAACCTGTCCAAATCCTTTGGCGGCATTCACGCCAACCAGGACATCGGCTTCGAGGTCGCCGAGGGCGAGATTCTCGGCATCATCGGCCCCAACGGCGCCGGCAAGTCGACCCTGTTCGATCTGGTAACCGGGTTCACCCGCGCCGACAGCGGCAAGATCCTGTTCGACGGACGCGACATCTTCGGCCTCGGCCCCGACCGCATCGCCGCGCTCGGCATCGGCCGTACCTTCCAGAAACTGAAACCGTTCGCCGACATGACCCTGCTGGAAAACGTGATGATCGGCTGCTTCGTCAAGCAGGCGCACATCAAGCAGGCCAGGGACCGCGCGCTGGAAATCATCGACTTCGTCGACCTGATCGAGAAGCGCCACCATTTCGCGCGCGAGCTCTCCACCGGCCAGCGCAAGCGGCTCGAGCTGGCGCGGGCGATGTCGATCGAACCGAGGCTGCTGATGATGGACGAGGTGACCGGCGGGGTCGACCAGAAGACTATCCCCGGGTTGGTGGAACTGATCAAGAAGCTGAAGGCTTCCGGCGTCACCATTGTCACCATCGAGCACAACATCAATATCATCATGGAGATTTCCGATCACATCCTGGCGCTGGACCAGGGCCAGCGGATCGCCTTCGGCAAGCCGGCCGATATTCAAAACGACCAGCGCGTCATCGACGCTTACCTCGGAACGGTCGATGTTGCTTGATATCAAGAACATCGATGTCCTGTACGACGACTTCCAGGTCATCTGGGACGTTTCGCTCAACGTCGAGGCGGGCGAGATGGTGGCGCTGCTCGGCCCCAACGGATCGGGCAAAAGCACGATACTGAACACCATCAGCAACCTGATCGGTCACCGCAACGGCAGCATAAGCTTCGACGACAGGCTGATCAGTAACCAGCCGACCCACACCCGCACCGGAATGGGCATATCGCATGTGCTCGAGCGGCGCAGGGTTTTTCCGCACCTGACGGTGTTGCAGAATCTGCAGCTCGGCGCCTGGCATGAAAAGGCGAAAGCCTCCAGGGAGGAATCGCTGGCCAAAATCTACCGCATATTCCCCAAGCTGGAAACGCGTTCGGACCAGCTCGCCAGCACCATGTCCGGCGGCGAACAGCAAATGCTGGCGATCGCGAGAGGATTGATGGGGTTACCGAAGCTGTTGATGGTCGACGAGCCGTTCCTGGGCCTGTCGCCGATGGTGGTAAAGGACCTGATCCAGATTTTCAGGAACGTGGTCGACGAAGGCATCTCGATCCTGTTCGTCGAGCAAAACGTCAGGCTGGCCCTGAGCATGGCCGACCGCGGCTACGTGCTCGAAAGCGGGAGGCTGGTGATCAGCGGAGATTCCGCCGAGCTGGTGGATAGCGATACCGTGAAAAAAGTGTTCCTCGGCGACTAGCGCGGCCGGCCCTGCGGCACACTGGATGGCTCTTTGCCGGCGCTGTCAACGGGCAGCGAAACTGTGAGACTATAGGCGCCCATGAAAGACTTCATCGAAACGCTGCCCAAGGTCGAGCTCCACCTTCACATCGAGGGCAGCCTGGAGCCCGAACTGATGTTCGAACTGGCGCGGCGCAACGGTGTCGACATCGCCTTCGCTTCGGCCGAGGAAGTGCGTGCCGCCTACCAGTTCAGCGACCTGCAGTCTTTTCTCGATATCTATTACCAGGGCGCGAGAGTGCTGATCGAAGAGCAGGACTTTTTCGACCTGTGCTGGGCTTACCTGCTGCGCTGCCAGCACGACAATGTACTGCATACCGAAATTTTCTTCGATCCGCAGACGCATACCGAGCGCGGCATCGCCTTCGAAACGGTCGTCGACGGCCTGTACAGGGCGCTGCAAAAGGGCCGCAACGAACTCGGCATCAGCAGCAAGTTGATCATGTGTTTTCTGCGTCACCTCGACGAGGAGTCCGCCTTCGAAACGCTGCAGCAGGCGATGCCGCACCGCGACCGTATCATCGGCGTCGGGCTCGATTCCTCCGAGGCCGGCAATCCGCCGCAAAAGTTCCAGCGCGTGTTCGAGGCCGCGCTAGAGGCGGGCTTCCTGACCGTGGCGCATGCCGGCGAAGAAGGACCGGCGAGTTATATCAGCGACGCTATCTCCTTACTGAAGGTGTCGCGCGTCGATCACGGCGTGCGCTGCGTCGAAGATCCCGAACTGGTAAAGCAGCTGATAGCAACGCGAATGCCGCTGACGGTATGCCCGCTATCGAATATCAAGCTGTGCGTGTTTGATGACATGCGCCAGCACAATATCGTCGAACTGCTGCGCAAGGGATTGTGCGTAACGGTCAATTCCGACGATCCAGCCTACTTCGGCGGCTACATGAACGACAACTTCCAGGCGTTGGCCGCGGCGCACCGCCTGAGCCGCGAGGAGATCGCGGATTTCAGCCGTAATGCGATCGAGGCAAGCTTTGCCAGCGAGCAGCGCAAGCGGGAACTGGAGACGATACTGCAGAACCACCTGGGG
>CALJQI010000143.1 GCA_937980285.1 uncultured Gammaproteobacteria bacterium
CTCGACGAAGCCTATACCTGGATCGAAAAAGACGATCTCGCGCGCCGCCTGGGAACCTCGCATTTCAAGGCCGCGGTATATACACCCGGCTGCCGCCTGCTCAACCCGGCGGCGCTGGTGCGCGGTCTCGCCGACAACCTGCCTGAAAACGTCAGCCTGTATGAGAATTCGCCGGTTACCGCGCTCGAGACCGGCGCTAGCATAAAAGCGGCCACCGCCGCGGGCGAAGTCGAGGCGCCGCAGTTGATACTGGGGGTAAACGGCTTCGCCAGTCATTTCGGTTATTACCAGCGCCACCTGCTGCCGTTCGCCGCCAACGCCAGTCTCAGCCGCCGGCTGACCGCGGCGGAACGCGAAGCCATCGGCTGCGAGGACAACTGGGGCGTTACCCCGGCCAACGCCTTTGCCTCGATAACGATGCGCTTCACCAACGATCACCGCATCCTGATCCGCAACAATATTTACTACAACCCGAAAATGCGCGAAAGCGCCGACTACCAGGCCGGGATTGCACGCCGGCACAAGCGCCTGTTCGACCAGCGCTTCCCGATGCTGCCCGAGGTCGAGATGGAATTCACATGGACCGGCTATGTTTGCCTGTCGCATAACGGCTCTCCAGGATTCGGCCGCCTGGCGGACAACGTGCACACCTCGGTCTGCCAGAACGCGATCGGGGTTACCAAGGGGACAGCCGGCGGCATGCTGGCGGCCGACATGGCCTGCGGCGTCGACAATGAACTAATCGGCTACATGCAAAGCCTGGGCGCACCCAACCGCTTGCCGGTGCAGCCTTTTCTCGGCCTCGGCGTGAGGGCGCGCACCGCCTGGGAATTGTGGAAGGCGCGCAAAGAAGTATAAATCCGGAGCGCATTAATTTGCCGCCGCGACGAAGCTTCGCCGCGCGCCGTCTGGCCACTAAAATCGGTGAGATTTGCGTGTTAGTCGCCGCGCCGCCAGAGAATCGGAAACCAGTCCTCGCGCATCCTGTCCCCGTGCTTCATGCCGTGATCGACATAGGGCGGCGAAGTCTCGCCGGGGCGCTCGCAATAGATGGCGTCGTCGCCCAGCCATCGCGTCGAAAAGGCGCGCCGTAAGCTGTTGACGGTGGCGTCGCCAGTGCCGTGCAGGGTGCGGAAATCGAAAACGATGGTGTCGCCGGGCTGCAGCGGCCAGGCGGCGATATCGTAATCCCGCCGCTTGCCGTCGATGTCCGGTACCGCTTCCATCGCCGTCGCCGGCTGGTCGTCGTTGAAGGCGCTGCCGTCTTCGAACACTCGCGGATAGTAGAGCTTGCCCCAGCGATGCGAGCCGCGCACGAACTGCACCGCGACATCGACGTCGGCGTGGTCTAGCGCGACGTATACGCTCGCGGTTTTAGAGCCGTCGACGCAATAATAGGGTAAATCCTGGTGCCAGGGGGTCGCGCGCTGGGTGCCGGGCGCTTTCAGGAAGGCGTGCTCGTGAAAGAATTGCGCACAGTCGCTGTCCATTAACTGTCCCGCGATCGAGGCGGCGGCGGAATGCGAAACGTAATCGAGATATTCCGGGATCAATTGCCAGTTGCAGTAACTGTCGAAAAACCGCCCTGGCTCGCCCGCGGGATTGCTTTCGCAGGGAAAGGCGAATTGCTGCGGATTGTCGAGGTTGCGCTGCAGCCCGGCGCGCAGGCAGTCGACCCATTCGCTGCTGGCGCCACGCAGCAAAACCACGCCGTCGCGCCTGAAAGTTTCTATATCTTCCGCTTTCGCCGAATACGAAGCCAGCCCGCCGGGATCGATCGAGACCCCGGGCTTTTGCCAGTCGACCGTCACCTGGTTGAATTGATTGTCCTGCTGCATTCGACCTCCCGTACCGGAGCCGAGTTTATCCTCACCGGCCTGGGCTGTAAAACGGGCAGGGCATGATGCAACTAATGCTTTTTTTTCCGTCGGCCTTCGATTAACCTCGGGCGGCGGAATTTCAGAGCCTAAACCCAGACGATGTCCGATAGCATAGCAGCAGAAATCGAAGCGCCAGGTCTCAGCTACGTCAACGGCGTTATCCTCGTATTGCTTGCCGGCGTCTTCTGGTCGTCGATGGGCATCGGCATTCGCCTGATCGAAGAAGCCAACGTGTGGCAGATACTGCTGTATCGCTCGTCGGCGCTGGCCGCGTTTCTATTCGTCATTATCAGCTTCAGGTCCGGCAATAAGCCAATCAGGGCGATCAGAAAAGCCGGCATTGCCGGCGCCATCGGCGGCGTCGGCCTGGTGGTCGCCTTTGCCGGCGGTATTTACGCCCTGCAGACCACCAGCGTCGCCAACGCGATGTTCCTGTTTGCCGCGGCGCCGTTCCTGGCCGCCTTTCTCGGCTGGGTCATCCTGCGCGAGAACGTGCGCAAGGCTACCTGGATCGCGATGCTGGTCGCCATGGTCGGTATCGCCATCATGGTGCTCAACGGCATGTCGGCGGGCCGGCTGGTGGGTAATCTCAGCGCCATACTGTCGGCCGCCGGCTTCGCCATGTTTACCATCGCGCTGCGCTGGGGCAAGCTCGAGGACATGATGCCTGCTGTGTTCCTGGCCGGTGTTTTCGCGCTCGTTACCTCGGCGCTGGTGTGCTGGTTCGAGGGCTTCAGTTTTACCATTCCCGCTAACGATATCGCCGTCGCGCTGGCGCTAGGCGTGTTCCAGGTCGGCCTTGGGCTCACCATTTTTACCATCGGCTCGAAGGTCGTGCCGGCGGCCGAGCTGGCGCTGCTGTCGATGACCGAAGTCTTGCTCGGACCTTTCTGGGTGTGGCTGTTTCTCGGCGAAACCGCGGATTTTTACACACTGGCGGGCGGCGCCGTGCTGATGATGGCGATTGCCGGCAACGCGCTTAGCGGCCTGCGTCGTAAACCGGTACCGGTGATTTGATGAACAAAAATTATTTATTCGATGGCCTGTTGGCCGGACGTGAAGACGAATCGCGAAACCTGCTGCGGGTGCCCGGCGGCGTCGACTGGAGCTATGCCGAGATCGTCGGCTTAAGCGGTCAGCTTGCCAACCTGCTGCAATCCGAAGGCGTAGAGCCCGGCGACCGCGTGGCGGTGCAGGTGGCGAAATCGGTGCAGGCGATCGCGCTCTACCTGGCCACGGTGCGAGCCGGCGCGGTTTTCCTGCCGCTCAATACCGCCTATACGCGTGCCGAGGTCGACTATTTTCTCGACGATGCCGAGCCGGCCGTGTTCGTTTGCGACAGCGCACGCGAGCAGGAATTCGCGGATATCGAGGCGCGGGTGTTTACCCTCGACGGCGACGCCGGCGGCAGCCTGATGCCGGCGGTGAGCGCCCTGGCGGGTGAATTCGCCAACGTCGAGCGCGGGCCGCGGGATCTGGCTGCCATTCTGTACACCTCCGGCACCACCGGACTGTCGAAAGGGGCGATGCTGAGCCACGACAACCTGTTGTCGAACGCGCTGACGCTGGTCGACTACTGGCGTTTCAGCGCCGACGACGTGTTGCTGCACGCGCTGCCGATATTCCATACCCACGGCCTGTTCGTGGCGACCAACATCATCATGATTTGCGGCGGCTCGATGATATTCCTGCCGCGTTTCGATGTTGACGCGCTGATCGAGCAGATGCCGCGGGCGACCTCGTTGATGGGCGTGCCGACTTTTTACACGCGCCTGCTGGCCGACGCGCGCTTCGACCGCGAGCTGGTGGCGCACATGCGCCTGTTTGTTTCCGGCAGCGCGCCGATGCTGGCGGAAACCCATGTCCAGTTCGAGGCCGTCACCGGGCATCGCATCCTCGAGCGTTACGGCATGACCGAGACCAACATGAATACCTCCAACCCTTACGACGGCGAGCGTCGCGCCGGCAGCGTCGGCTTTGCCCTGCCGGGCGTTGAGATCAAGATTACCGACCCGGAAAACGGCGCCGCGCTGGCGCAGGGCGAAACCGGCATGATCGAGATTCGAGGCCCCAACGTGTTCCTGGGGTACTGGCGCAAGCCGGAAAAAACAGCGCTCGAACTGCGCGAAGACGGTTTTTTCATTAGCGGCGACATGGGTAAGATCGACGATGACGGTTACCTGCATATCCTCGGGCGCGAGAAAGACCTGGTCATTTCCGGTGGTTACAACATCTACCCGAAACAGATCGAAACCGAGATCGACGCCCTCGACGGCGTGGTCGAATCCGCCGTCTTCGGCATCGCCGATGCGGACCTGGGCGAGGCGGTGGCCGCGGCGGTGGTGCTCGTAGCCGGCGCGCGGCTGGATCAGGAACAATTGCTCGATGCCTTGCGCCCCAGGCTTGCGCGCTTCAAGCTGCCGCGCAAGCTGGTATTGCTCGAGCAGTTGCCGCGCAACGCCATGGGCAAGGTGCAGAAGAACCTGTTGAGAGAGCGCTATGGATGAACTGATTAGCAAAAGCGCGAGCGAAATCGTCGCGCTGCTGCGCGGCGGAGATATCGCCATCGAGGACACGCTGGCCGCGCTAGAGACTCGAATCGGCGAGGTTGACGGCGACATCAACGCGCTGCCGACGCTGTGTTTCGAACGCGCGCGCGAACAGGCGAAGCAGCGCGACTATAGCGGCAGTCTGCTCGGCGGGATCCCGGTTGCGATCAAGGACCTCGAAGACGTCGCCGGCGTGCGCACCACTTACGGTTCGAGGATTTCCGAAAACCACGTACCCGACGAGTCCGACCTGCTGGTGGAGAATATCGAGCAGCAGGGCGGCATCGTCTACGCCAAGTCGAATACGCCAGAGTTCGGATCGGGCGCCAACACTTTCAACGATGTCTTCGGCGCGACCCGTAACCCTTTCGATTTGTCGCGCAGCGCGGCCGGTTCCTCCGGCGGCGCCGCCGCCGCGCTGGCGAGCGGCAGCGCATGGCTCGCCCAGGGCTCGGATCTCGGCGGATCGCTGCGCACCCCGGCCAGCTTTTGCGGCGTCACCAGCTTGCGCCCGTCGCCCGGCCTGATTCCGTCGAGTCCGGGGCAGACGCCGTTCGGGGTTTACGCGCAAAAGGGGCCGATGGCGCGCGACCTTACCGACCTCGCGCTGTTTGCCGACGCAATGGCGGGCTGCAGTCCCCTCGCTGGACTGGGCAAGCCGCACCACCCGAGCAGGTTTCGCGATGCGGTTGCGCGGCCGCAGCCGCCGCGCAGGATCGCCTTCAGCAGCGATCTTGGCGTCACCGAAACCAGCGCCGAAGTGGTGTCGATTTGCGGCGCGGCGGTGGCTCGGCTGGAACAGGAAAACATCACCATCGAACATGCGCACCCGGACCTGGGCGCGTCGCACCGCGCCTTCGACCTGTCGCGCGGACTCGATTACGCGCTCTCCTACGGCCCCGAGCTGGAGCGCATCCGCTCGCAGATCAAGCCCGAGAACGTCTGGAACATCGAGTTCGGCCTCGGCATAACGAAAGACGAGGTGCTCGAAATGATGGCGGCGCAGGCGCAGGTTTTCCACAACGCGTCGCGTTTCATGCAGGACTATGACTTGTTGATCTGCCCGGCGGCGATCGTTACGCCTTACCCGGTCGAGGAACGCTACCCGGGTTACGCCGACGGCCTTCCCTGGTCCGAGTATTACCGCTGGCTCGCGATCGTATACGCCATCACCGTCACCACCCTGCCGGTGATTACCATACCCTGCGGCAAGACCGACGGCGGGCTACCGGTAGGGCTGCAGCTGATCGGCAAGGCGCACGGCGAGCGCGACCTGTTCGCCTGCGCGCGCTACCTCGAGCAGGTGTTCGACTGGGACCCGCTGCAGCGTATCGCGACCTGATCGCCATCTTCACCGACGACCGCCCGGCCTCAAAAACCGGGGATATGGACTAGTATTCAAAGCTATGGCTTACCGATTTCGACGCCTGTTCGCTTCCACCTTCGGCCGCCCCGGCGCCAGGCGGCTGTTGCGCTGGTGCTGGCGCCTGCTGCTGGCGCTGGCGCTGATGGACGCCGGTTACCTGGTCGGTATCTGGCCGCAGTGGGATCTCTACGCCAGCGGTCCGGTGCAGCGCTCCAACTTCATTCGCGCTTACGAATTCGAGCGCGGCCGCCACGCGGACTGGCCCGCCCTGCGCTGGAACCCGGTCGCCATCGAAGCCATACCGCAGGACATGATATGGGCTGTCGTGGTCGCCGAGGACGCGCGCTTTTTCGAGCACGACGGTGTCGACATCGAAGCGCTCAGGGATGCCATGGAGTACAACCTGTCGCGCAAGAAAATGATTTACGGCGCCAGCACTATTTCGCAGCAAACCGTCAAGAACGTGTTCCTCAATTCGTCGCGGGATCCGTTGCGCAAGTGGCATGAACTGCTGTTGACCATCGGCATGGAAAGAAATCTGTCGAAGAAGCGGATTCTCGAGCATTACCTCAACCTGGCCGAATTCGGCCGCGGCGTTTACGGTGTCGACGCCGCTGCGCGCTACTACTGGGGGATTCCGGTATCCCGGATCAGCCGGCGACAGGCGATCGAGCTCGCCGCCACCCTGCCGTCGCCGGTGAAAAACAATCCGCGCACCGATACGCGCTCGTTTCGGCGGCGGGTAAAGAAAATCCGGCGATACTTCTAGCCGAAATCTCGAGGGCGGGCGAATCGCCCGTCACCTGCCTGTCGCGACCTGTAGCCGATATTGGACTACACTCTTTTAATACCGCGAACCCGATCGGCGATCGGGGCCGCTCCGGTTAAACTGACAACCAGCTAAGGGCCACACATGGATAACATATATGCATCCCCTAACTCCGACGTTTCTACTGCCGAAAGCGATATCACCTATTCGGGTTTCTGGATTCGCGTGCTGGCAGCCTTGCTCGACTCGATCTGGTTACTGCTGCTGACCTTCACCCTGGGCTGGATGGTGTATGGCGCGGTTTACTTCGAATCGGCCGAATTCAGCCAGGGTACGGCCGACATCTTCATCAGCTGGGTGCTGCCCTTCGCGCTGACGATCATGTTCTGGCATTTCAAGTCCGCGACCCCGGGAAAGATGATCCTGGGAATCAAGATCGTCGATGCCAACACCTTGGGCAAGGCTTCTCCCGGAAAACTGCTGATCCGCTACCTGGGTTACTACATTTCGATGTTACCCCTGTGCCTCGGTATCTTCTGGGTCGGATGGGACAAGCGCAAGCAGGGCTGGCACGACAAGATCGCCGGTACCCTGGTGATCAAGCAAAAGTAGATGCCGCCTGATCAGGGACGGCTGCCCTCATGCTGTTGCCACGGTGCGTTACGCCCTGGCATTCGCGCGGTCAGCAAAATCTCGGCGCTGTTTTCTGCCTAGCGATCATGTGGGGCCGACGCTTGCATTCAAACCATAAGATTCGGGCCGGCGCCGCTGGTCTCGTCTTCTGGTTCTTGCTTGCACTAACCGGCTGTGCCACTTTGCCGGACTACGCGGCACCAACCATAACGGTGCTTAAAGACGAGGCGCTGGATGTTTCCGATGTCATCCCCTATCGCGCGCTGACTCGCGACGATTTCAGGGGCACCGAGCCGCCGGCCCATTTCGATGAACGAATGGCTGCCGTGACCTGCGTTTATACCCAGCCCATCGTCGACAAGCAGGGCATCGATATCCAGCCTGCGATTGCCGCGGACGGAGGCGAAGCCTATGACATAACCTACAACAACCTTAAGTATCAGGCATTAATGAACCGCAACTGTTCCTGGTGGAATACTGCGACCCAGGGTATGGCGGAGGACTACGTGCTCGAGCATGAGCAAATCCATTTCGCGTTGTTCGAGATCGCGGCGCGAAAATGGAGCGAGGGTCCGCCGGTCAGAATTCAGATCCGGGCGGATAGCCGAGAAGTCATGCTTGAAAACCTGCAGGCCAGGTTCGAAGCACTGTTGCAGGAAAGGCTGCAGGTATTGCTAAAGCAAAATAGGAGGTTCGACGAAGAGACCTCGGTTGGGCATAACCCCGAGAAACAGAAACTCTGGCTGGAACTGGTCGAGACGCAGCTGGAGGCCACCAGCGGATACGCGGCAACGCTGCCTGTAACAGCGTTACCGACGAAACCTACAGGT
>CALJQI010000144.1 GCA_937980285.1 uncultured Gammaproteobacteria bacterium
GGCCCTTGATATACCAGCGCCCGTCCATGGTTCCTACGCCAGCGGAATACGCCAGCACCTGGCGTACCGAGTTATCGCCGCTTTTCAAGGTTGCCCGCCATTCACCGTCGGCGTAAACCCTGGCGCTGCCGGATTGCTGCATGCTATCGCCATTAGCGAACTCCAGCGAGGCCTTTACGTCGTAGCGGCCGCCGGCACCGGTGGAGACATTCATACTGCCCCAGAAATCGCCGGCGCCCGGCTGCTTCCCGGCAACAACCCACTCGCCGGTGAAATCCGCGGTAGCTGGGCCAGGCGCCTCGCCCAGCGGGTAGAGTTCCGCCAGGCGATCGGTGACGGAGGATGTCGCGATACCGAACCAGTCGCGGTCGCGCGCAAGCGCCTGGTACTCGGTAGTAGCCCAGGTTGCCAGATGAAAATGAACCAGTTTCAACCAGTCATCCTTGCTGCGGCGCTGCAGCGCCACGCGGGCAAAACTGTGGCAGCGGCCGCAGATTTCCATCAATTCCGCTTCCGGCGCCTGGTCCACGGATACAGGCTCCCGTTCGAGCGCATAACGATAACCCGCCGTTTCAGCGACGCTGATGCCCTGCTTTTCAGCCAGGAAGGCAATCAAATCCAGACGCTCCTGGTTGCTTAACTCGACACCGTGGTCACGGCGCATTCTTAACAGGGTCATCTGCCAGCCTTCGGGGGTACGGCGAGCGTCGAATATTCGAGTATAACTATCCGTCTCCTCTGAATAATGGCAGCCGCCACATTTATCCTTTAACAGCGGCATTTGATCCGTTGCGATCGCTTTTGAAGGTATCGCGACAATGGACACCGCAGCCAGCAATGCAATCCAGAATGTGTACGCAACTCTCATTGATATCCCCTGTAGTCGATTAACAGCCGGGACTCGCGGACCGCGGGCCTGGACTATTAAGGTCAATATGGATTTTGGCCGAATATCTTTACATCGGCAGACGGCAGATTCTTGACATTTTCGGACAAAGAAAATCTCATTGTCCGGAACGGTCAATAATTCTCAGCTCTTTTTACCTAGACTTCAGTCCACAGAATTATTCAAAACAAATGACTTCATCCTCTGAATCATTCGATATAGCCGTTATAGGCGGAGGCCCGGCCGGCTGCATCAGCGCCCTGTTGCTGAAAAAACAGGGGTTCGACGTCGTATTGTTCGATCCCGATAAAACGGCGAGCCGCCTCGAGGGCATCGGCAATCGATTGATGCACTGGTTTACGGTGAACGGCCTCGACAGCGTAATCCCGGAGCCCGCGCGGGTGACTCGCCTGGCCAACTGGAACGGCAACAGCAACGACTACAACTTTGAATTTCTGGTCGAGCGAGAATCGATGGACGCTTCACTAAGAGGCCATGTCAGCGAGCAGGGCGTCGCGCTTGTCGCGCAGACGGCAAACTACCGTAAAGTAAAACAGGCGGTTGAAGTTACCGCGGCATCGGGCTCGAGGTTCAAGGTCAAACGAGTCATCGATGCACGCGGCAGAAAAGCCCACTCGGGCAGACAATCCATCCACGGTCCGGCGACGGTTTCGATAGGCGGGTGGCTAGACAAATGCGCATCGGAAAAGGCGTTTGCCCAGGTGATCCCGTTCCGCGATGGCTGGGTATGGGCCGCTCACCCCGGCGGCGGTCAAGCCTGGTTTCAGGCCACCCTGGATGCCGTCGACGGTAAAAGCCCGCCATTGTCCAGGCTGAGGCAGGCGTTCGATGCCTGTCGGCAACAGCTGGCTCAGCCCCTGTCCGGTGATTTCAATTCCATCCTGGTACGCGGCTGCGCCCCCGTCATAGGCGACTTTACTCCCGATCCGCAAATCATACCGGTCGGCGACGCCGCGGCCGCAATGGATCCCTTATCGGGCAACGGCATGTTCTGGGCGGTCTCCAGCGCGCTGGCCGCCAGTGCAGCCATCAACACCCTGGAAAGCCGCCCGGGCGCTGCTAGCGAAGCGCTGGTAGAGCGTCACCTGAGCGAACGCATTGGTGAAACCTACTATCGCCAGACCAGGCTGGGGCGCGACTTTTTGCGCATGGAAACCCGCTACCGGGACGCACCGTTCTGGTCGAAACGGCTGAATTTCCCCGACGACCAGGCGTTGCACCAGCCAATAGAGGGTATACAGGTCAAAAAAAGCACAGTCGTGGACGACGGTATATTGAAGGAAAAGGAAATACTGATCACGCCGCTGGAGCCGTCAGGCGTCGCCTGGGTCGACGGTGTCGAAGCGACCGAGATATGGTCGCTCTACCAGTCTGAAGACGGCCTCGCCAGGATGTCGGACTTATGGGGCGAAGACAAGGCCCGCTGGTTTCATTCATGGATTAGCGAAAGACTGGCGGTGCAACCCCCCGCCGCTGCGCCCGGTTAATCGACAAGCAGCGCGTAAATGCCGGAAATCCGGCTCCGAGCGGGGCCGACTGGTCGTTCGTTGCTTTATCCAGTCAGGATAAATAGTATATGTTGCTATCAGATACTATCCTGGCGAGGGCCTGAAATGTTCAAACAAGGAATTAGGTTTGCCATCTCGGTGGCAGTTACGGGCCTGCTGTTAACCAGTCCGGTTTACGCTTCCGATCTGCTCGTTGCACAGGCTGACACCGCGACCCCGGAGACGCAAAAAAAATCGGAACTGATCGACCTTTGGCAACCGGGTGACCCGGGTCAGCGGATGAATATCCGCGGTCGCGTAACCAGTATCGACGGCACGCCGCTGGGCGGGATTCACATTTCCCTTCGGCAGGCGAACGGCGCGGGCGATTATACCGAAAACTATCAGACCACCCTGGAAACCGACGCCAGGGGACGCTACCAGTTCGGCTCGGTCGTACCGGGTAACTATTCCGGCGCCAAGCACGTTCATATCTCGGTATACCAGGAGGGTTTCGAGTACTTCGATACCAGCATACTGTTCAAGGGCGACCCGAACCTTGACCAACACTACCAAAGCGGCAGCGCGATATTTCTGGAAGAGTCGACAGTGAATGGGGAAACCATTCTCTTCGGCCGCTTCGATATCGTGCTGACCCCCGAGTAGAAACGGTCGCATCGATGGCGCGCCAAAAACACCCCGGCCCGGTATCGACGGGGAAACCGTGAAATACGCAAAGTCCGTTCTACTTGTTCTGATCGCCACCCTGTTGCCGGTCGTCGCGATTGCCCAGTCGCTTCAGCCAGACGATCAGGCACAGGCCAGCGTTGAGCCAGACCCTCCCCCGGGTAATTCGCACGAGTTTTATTTCACCCGCGGCATTTACAGCGGGGAGTACGAAGATTACGGCGAAGCCGGGCGCTGGGCGGTCGATTACCCGAAAGCGGATCACCAGTTCCTGATTGCGCTAAAACGGCTCAGCGTAATCGACGCTTACGGATCGGATAACGCGATAGAATTGACCGACCCGTCATTGCGCCACTTCCCGCTGCTGTACGCGGTCGAAGTGGGATCGATGTCGCTAACCGAGGCGGAAGTGCTGGCGCTGCGAAATTACCTGCTGGCCGGCGGCTTCCTGGTAATCGACGATTTCTGGGGCAGCTGGGCCTGGGACCAGTTCCTGTCGCAGATGCAAATGGTCTTGCCCGATCGCGCGATCGTCGAGGTGCCGCCGGAACACCCCGTGTTTCATGTCTTTTACAATATCGATCGCGTGATACAGGTGCCTAACGTGCGCCAGGGCTGGGGCTCGCGGCATGGCGGACCGACGCATGAATACGACGGCTTCGTGCCCCGGCTGCGCGGCATATTCGACGACGACGGCCGCCTGATGGTGCTGATCAACTGGAATACCGACCTCGGTGACGCCTGGGAATGGGCGGACGACCCCAATTATCCGCTCAAGTTCTCGACCTATGCCTTCGAGATCGGGATCAATTTCGTCATCTACGGAATGACCCACTAGCCCGCCCCGGGGCCGGAGCCAGGCATGTTCGAATTCCTGTTCAAATACCCCGCAGAATACTTTGCCGAGGGCAGCTTCGTATCCATGTTCTCCTGGTGGCAGCTGGCGCTGATGCCGCTGGCGATAGCGACGATCGTCTTCGTCGCACTGGGTTATTTCAGGCTGCGCGGGCAAACGCGCGGCGGCGACAGAATGACCATCGCGCTACTGCGCGGCACGGCGCTGGCGGTGATCGTCTTCAGCCTTTCGCGGCCACTGCTCGAAGTCACCGCGCGCATGCCGCAACCCGGCGTGCTCGGCGTTTTACTCGACAATTCCCTCAGCATGGGGCTGGCGGGCGCAGATCGGGATGTACGCAGCGATTTTATTAGCCAACAACTCGATGCGGCATCCGGAGAGCTGCTGCGCGAACTGCGGCAAAGCTTCGACCTGCGGCTGTTTAAATTCGGCGGCGAAACCAAAGCCATCTCCGATATCGGCGCGCTGGATTACGGCGACGGCGACAGCGATTTAGTCCAGGCGTTACGATTCGCGCAAACGAACCTGCGGGGCGAGCCGCTCGCCGGCCTGGTGGTGATCAGCGACGGCGCGATGCAGCCGGCCGAGCCGCTGGACGATCTGCTGTTATCCCTGAGATCGGCGCGCATCCCGGTCTACAGCATTGGCCTTGGCGAGAGCCGTTACGCGCGCGATATCGAAATCAGCCGCGTCAAATTGCCGCAGGCGGTACTCGACGGCAGCCGGGTAATGGCGGATGTTTCGATAAGACAGCAGGGTTACGACGGCCAGACGGTCGAACTGCTGGTCGAGGACGACAGCCGAATCCTGCACAAGCAGCAGATACGCCTGCAGCCGGGAATACAGTCGTTGAGGATACCGCTGTCTCTCGAGGATAACGGCCCGCGTCAGCTCGAGTTCCATCTCGGCGCGATGGCCGACGAAAAAATCGCCGCCAACAATAGCCGGCAAGCCTCGCTGACCGTGGATAGTCGAAAAATGCGGATTCTTTACTACGAAGGCGAGCCCCGCTTCGAGTTGAAGTTCATTCGCCGCGCGGTCGCCGACGACAAGGCCCTCGGCGTTACCGGTTTAATCAGAACCGCCGATGCGAAGTATTATCGGGTTGGAATCGAGTCCAGGGAGGCGTTACGCAACGGTTTTCCGATCACCCGCGAGGAACTGTTTTCATACGACGCCATCATACTGGGCAGTGTCGAAAATTCTTTATTGAGTCGCGAACAGCAGGACATGATCGTCGAATTTGTCAGCGAGCGCGGCGGCGGCCTGCTCATGCTCGGCGGCCGCCACGCCTTCAGCGAGGGGGGATACCGCGATTCCGTGCTGCAGCGAATCTCGCCGGTAGTCATGCCGCAACAGGCGCAGTCCGATTTCACCCGCCAGGTCAGGATTCTGCCTACCGAAGCCGCCCTGGTGCACCCGGCGCTGATGATCGCCGACAGCAGCGAGAAATCGATCGCCCGCTGGCTGAGCCTGCCGCCGCTGACCATGGTCAACCCGATACGGCGCATCAAGCCCGGCGCCACGCTGCTGTTGAGCAGTCCGGAAAACGAGCAGGACGAAGCCTACGTGGCGATGGCCTGGCAGCGCTACGGCCGCGGCAAGGTGGTCGCGTTTCCGGTGCAGAATTCGTGGCTTTGGCAAATGCACCACGAAATCGAGCTCGAAGACCAGACCCACGAGCTGCTATGGCGGCAATTGCTGCGCTGGCTCGTCGAAAGCGTGCCCCGGCGCCTGAGCCTCGGCCTGTCGGCGCAGAAAATTCACGCCGGCGGCGTGATCGAACTGCGCAGCGAAATCCTGCAAGCCGACTTTAGCGCGCAGCGCGGGGCGCAGCCACGCGCGCTGCTGACCGCGCCGGACGGCAGTGAGCAGTCGGTCGTGCTGGGAGCGCACCCTTCCCTGCCGGGCATCTACGAAGGCAGGCTATCGGTCGCGGATCCCGGGGATTACCTGGTGCGGGTAGAACTCGACGAAAATGGCGTGCTAATCCGCGGCGGCGATACGCGCCTGCTGGTAACCCCGGCGGGAGACGAATACTTTCATTCGGAGATGAACGAGAAACTGTTGCGCCGCATCGCGGACGAATCCGGCGGCGGCTTTTACAGCGCGCGCGAGACGGACAAGCTGGTCGATGCACTGGACAACAATAAACGCGGTTCGAAAACCCTGCTGCGCCTCGAGTTATGGGATATGCCGCTCCTGTTTCTGTTGCTGGTCGCGCTGTTATGCGCCGAATGGGGATACCGGCGTTGGCGGAGCCTGGCATGAAGATTCGCGCACTGCTAATGCTGTGGCTGTTGGCGACCCCGCTGGCGCAGGCGGCACAGCATCACTTGCTGATTATCAGCGGCATCGGTGGCATCGACGACTACCGCGAGCTTTTCGCAAAGCAGGCCGCACGCCTGTACGAGTCCAGCTTGAAAGCCGGCATCGACAAAGACAATATCATCCTGCTGAGCGAGGCCGCGTTAGCGGATGTCATGCAAACGCACCGCATCTCGGACAAACCGACCATCCTGCAGGCATTGCGGGAAATCGGCGCCAGGGCGCAGGCCGGCGACCGAGTATTCATAGTAATGATTGGCCACGGCAATGCCCGCGGCGACGGCGCGGCCTTCAATCTGCCGGGTCCCGATATATCCGCCACGGAACTCGCCGCGGCACTGAGCGGGCTGCAGGAGCAGCTCGTCGTCATCGTCAACACGGCCTCGGCCAGCGGTCCGTTCATCGGCGCGCTGTCCGGCAACAACCGCGTAGTCATCACCGCGACCTCGAGCGGCCGCGAGTACCACGCAACGCTGTTCGGCGATCATTTCGT
>CALJQI010000145.1 GCA_937980285.1 uncultured Gammaproteobacteria bacterium
GTGTTCGCGGTTTTGTCGCTAATGGCCTTCGCGCTGGTGTTGAGCCTGAACCGGTTTACAATTTTGCTTTCCCTCGTCGGCATACTGCTGGCCGCCAGCTATCCCTACATGAAACGATTTCACTACCTGCCCCAGGTGCACCTGGGCGCGGCTTTCGGCTGGGCCGTACCGATGGTATTTGCCGCACAAACCGAGTCCTTGCCCAAGCAAGCCTGGCTTTTATACGTGGTAGCGCTGTTATGGGCGGTTGCCTACGACACCATGTACAGCATGGTGGACCGCGATGACGATCTCAAGCTCGGCATGAAATCGACCGCGATCCTGTTCGGTGAATTCGATCGGCTGATGGTTGCCGTGTTCCAGGTGCTGTTCCTGGCGACGCTTATCCTGATCGGGCTCGACCTCGAGTTTTCCGCGGTTTACTTCCTCGGGTTGCTTGCCGCCGCGCTGCTGCTGGCTTTCCAGCAGTTTCTGATCGCGGATCGCGTGCCGGCGCATTGCTTCATCGCGTTTCTCAATAATCACTGGGTAGGCGCCGTCATATTTGCCGGCATCATCGGGCATTATTACGGGATTTAGCGCCCCGCTGATCGTAACGGCTAACCGACCTGGCTCAACAGTTGCGAGATTTCGCTCGCCAGCTCGTCGATCAGTTTCAGATCCTGCTCGCTGAAGCCTTCGTCGCGTTGCGCCATGCTGCTGAAATCGAGGCAACCCCAGGGCTGCCCATCGATGGTGACGGGCGCGCCGAGATAGCTCTCCAGCGGCAGCGAGCGATACAGGGGGTGGCGAAGCGTCTGGGTGGCGTCTTCGATGTTGGTCTCGGCGACGATTTTCTGGTTCTCGAACACTTCACGGCTATAGCTGTTGCCGAGTTCGTATTTTTCACCGGGCACGTATGCGCCCGAATTAGACTGTACCGCGACGATCTCGTAGTTATTGGCTTCGATTCGGGCCAGCACCGCCAGGGTCATCGATAAATCGGCGATGCCTCGGGCCAGCAGGTCATCGACTCGATCTTTAAATTGACTTACCCGCATTAAAATGGCTTATTTCCTCCATTCCGGAAATCTATATTAGTAGCCACGCCTGTTAACACTAATTGTAATTTCCTATGGCGTCTGCCAGGCGAAAGTCGACATACGGTAGCGCAGGCGTGATATACGGGGGCGAGGGCGCGAATGCCTGAAAATCACGCAACATTTTGATTGATAAATATAATCAAACAGGCATTAGCGATTGAAAAACACTCGGTATTATGTCTTTTGGCGAGTGCCAGAGGCTGAATTCGGGCTAGATCCAGACCAGGTAGACGTAACCCCAGTAAAGCAGGTAAATAGCGAGTATTGCGACTACCCAGGGGCGCAAAGGAACGATGCGCCGGTACATGAATGTCGATGCCGAGACCACCGCGACGAACTCGAACAGGCTGGCCCATCGTCCGTGGTGGGCGGGATCCCAGTAGGAGACAGGACTCTCGAAACGCCATTCCAGCAGCGGGAAAAAATGACGGTGCGCATCGTCATGATGCAGCGGCAGGTCGCCGAATATGTGCAGCAGCATGCTGCTGAAGAAAGCCAGCAACAGGTACTGGCGCGTGTGCCAACTCAGCAGAATCGCCAGCGAGACCAGCGGGATGGAGTTGAAGATGTCGATCCAGGCCTGCCATAGCGGGCGGTAATACTCGACCGACCAGATTTGACTTTCCGTTCTGCCGAGCATCAGCTGCCAGGCGTAAAACACGATGATGGCGAGGTCAGGCAGCAGCGCGCCGCCGATGACTGCCGCTGTTTTGCGGTGTTCCGGGTCGCGCGACAGCAGCAACAGGTTGATTGCCGCGTGGGCGGGGGTATTCATTGCGCGATATCGCTAGCGCCAAACTGACGCAACAACCAGTTGCGAAACCGGTTTACGATCTCGTCCTGCTGCAGGTTGTCGCGGCATAGCAGGTAGTAACCGAACTCGGTCTTCATCGACACGTTCAGCGGCCGCAGCAGGCGGCCCTGATCGATCAGGTCGTCTACCAGGTAGCGCCAGCCCAGCGCCACTCCGTGGCCGGCGCAGGCCGCCTCGATCACCAGCGGATAGCTGTTGATCTGCAGGTTTCGATTACCGAGCGGTTCGTCGATATCGTGACCGCTGAGCCACAGTCGCCAGTTGATCCAGTTCCAGTGGCTGTCGGCGAGATCGATTAGCTGGGCCTGCAGCAGCCAGCCCGCCCAGTCGTCCGCGGCGCCGGACTGGTCGTAGTCCGGGCTACATACCGGGAAAACTTCCTCGTCGAACAACTTGAGCGCATGAAAGCCGGGCCAGTTTCCGTCACCGTGCATTACGGCTACCTGAACTTCGACGCTCAGGCTTTCGTCGTAGTCGTCTGAAGCGATTAGACGCAGCGCGACTTCCGGTAGTTGTTGCCTGAGCGACTGGATGCGCGGACTCAGCCATTGCGAGGCGAACGACTGGTCGCTGCCGATAACCAGTTGCGGCGTGAACTCGACGTTCTGTATGTCCATGGTCGCGCCGGCCAGCTGCTTCAGGATCGCGGTGACCGTGTGCTGATACTCGCGCCCCTCGTTGGTGAGCTGCACCGCGCGGTGCGAGCGCGTGAACAGCTTGACCTGCAGGCTGTCCTCGAGGCTGCGGATTTGCTGGCTGATGGCGGCCTGCGACAGGTGCAGCTCTTCACCGGCCCTGGTGAAGCTCAGCAGGCGCGCGGCGGCTTCGAAGGCGATTAGCGGGTCGAGCGGTGGCAGGCGTTTCTTGCCCATTTTTCGATAAGAAAAAATTATCCTGTTCGATAAAAATTTAGCGTTTGAGCGCTTTAATCCATTAGATTAAATTATTCGATACAAAAATAACAGTTCATTCCAGAGAGGAGATCACCATGGATGTCACCGCCCTGCGCAGACGCGCCGATGATGAGCCCTTCGATCGCGATCCAGAACAGTCCTTTACCATTCCGGCGCGCTACTATCTCGACGAGGATATTCTCGAGCAGGAAAAAGAGTCGATCTTTTATCGCAACTGGTTTTACGCCGGCCACCAGAGCCAGTTGACCGAGCCCGGCTGTTACCTGACGGTGCAGGTCTGCGATCAGAATATTCTCGTCGTCCGCGACAGGCAGGGCGACCTCAGGGCTTACTACAACGTCTGCCAGCATCGCGGTCACGAGCTCCTGTTCGGCAGCGGTAAAGTGCGCACCATCACCTGCCCCTACCATGCCTGGTCGTATGGCTACGATGGTGAACTCAAGGCTGCGCGCAATACCGAAAAGCTGGTCGACTTCGACAAGTGCCGGTTTTCATTGAAACCGGTGCAGGTGGAGGTTTTCTGCGGTCTGGTGTTCGTCAATCTCGATCTCGGCGCTGCGCCGCTGAAACAGCAGGCGGCGAACCTCGAAAAGGAAATTCGCGAATTCTGCCCGCGCGTCGACGAAGTGACTTTCGCGCAACGCGACGACTACGATGTCGCAAGCAACTGGAAAGTGCTGGTCGATAACTTTCTCGAGTGTTATCACTGCGCGCCGGCGCACAAGGACTTCGTCAGCCTGGTCGATATGGACAGCTACAGCATCGAGGTTCACGAGATCTATTCCAGCCACGTTTCCGACGCCGCCAAAACGACCGCAAGCAACGCCTATCATTTCGAAAAAGGTGAAGTCGACTTCGGCTACGCCGGCTGGTTTCTATGGCCGAACCTGACCATCTGGATTTATCCCGGGGATCCGAATATTTCGGTGTTACAAATGATTCCGCACGGCGCCGGCCGGACTATCGAGTACCAGGACTGGTACCTGCCGAATCCGCAGCCCACGCAGCAGCAGCGCGATGCCATGGTTTACCAGCGTGACGTGCTGCAGCCGGAAGACGTCGGCCTCTGTGAAAGCGTCTATCGCGGCCTGCAGTCCAAAGGCTATAACCAGGGGCGCTTCGTCGTCGATCCCGATCGTAGCGAGCTGTCGGAACATGGCGTGCATCACTTCCAGCAACTCTACGTCGACGCCATGGATTGCGATATCTGACAGGCTTGCAGGCCTGGATTCAGCGGAAGCCAGCAGATAATGTTTGGCTTTTCGCCAAGCCCCCTGGCGGCATCATTCTATTCACCGAGGCGCTTAGCTTTGCTTCGATATCATCAAGCGATGACTTGCATCAACTGGAAACTTTAACAGTGAAGATATATTGATAATAGAAGCTGTAGTTACTGGCATATTGGAGATTAATGTTACAGGTAGCTCGAGGAGTGAAGAAGATGAAAAAGCTGAACAAAGTGGTTGCTGTTTTGTTGATGCCGCTAGTTATGCTCGGTTGCGGGGCGATGAACAAGAATCTGCACCTGCCCGCCTCGGAAGGAGATCTGGATAAGGTCAGAATGGAAATTGAAGGCGGCAGAAAGGTTGACACAAAGGATGCTGCCGGTCAAACGGCGTTGATGTATGCGGCTGAAACAGGTCGTATCGAGGTTATTGAATATTTATTGTCCCAGGGAGCGGACGTGAATGCCAAATCAGGGCTTTTGGGTGCCGGAACGGCACTGAATTATGCTGCCGCCGCAAATCGGCCGCAAGCGATCGAACTCTTGCTCGCCAGCGGTGCAAATGTCAACGCGGTCAGTCCTGCCAGGAAAGAATCAGCACTGATGTATGCCGCCGCGAGAGGGTATTTGGACGTCGTTAAACTACTACTGGAAAAGGGTGCTGATAGCAGTCTAAAAAACAATGACGATGAAACGGCGCTAGATCTTGCCAGGAAACAAAATCAGCAAGCGGTTGTGCAACTGCTAGAAAGTTTATAGCGCTGGATTCCATCGATACTGCGCGTCGGCTCTCGCCGCGGTATGACGGCCGGGGGAATTCAGGAGGCGAGCCTTTTTACTGAATCGCAGATTCGTTCGAAGGCTGCGCCGGCGGCCGCGCTGAAGTGACGCGCGCGCAGGTAGTCGTGCACCATGCCGGGCTCGTTGATCCACTGCGCCCTGACTCCGGCGGCTCGCAGTTTTTCGACATAGAGCATGGCGTCGTCGCGTAGTGGATCGATGTCGGCGGAAATGGCGATGGAAGGCGGCGTGTTGCTGAAATCGGCGGCGGCCAACGGATAGAATTCGGGATCGGCGAACGGTAAATCACCGCTGGCGCAGCGGGCGCCGCGGTAAAAGTCGATGTCGGCGGCCGTCAGCAACGGCGCATTGGCGTTCAGTCGGTAGGATTCCAGATCGAAACAATCTCCACCGAGACTGGGGTAAATCAAAACCTGGCCGCCAGGCTTGAGCGTTGCCGAGTTCAGCCGGTGACACAACGCTGCCGCGAGGGTGCCGCCCGCGGAAGCGCCCACCAGGATGACATTGTCGTGTTGCAGCGATTTAAAGGCATCCTCTACATCGTCGAGGTGAACGGGATGATGAAACTCCGGCGACAGGCGGTAATCGACCGAGACCAGGTCGTAACCGGTGCCGGCGCATAGCTCGGCACAGATATCGTCGTGCGAATCGAGGCTGCCGAGGATAAATCCGCCGCCGTGGATAAACAGGATCAGGGCGTTAGCGTCGCCGTCGCCCAGGCGATAACGGCGTAGCGGGATGTCGCCGTGCCTGCCGGCGGCCATGCTGTCTGCGCTGCTTATCCCCCGTGGATGCGGGTAGCGGAAATGCCGCACCATGGCGTCGTAGTCGATACGCTGTTGGGCGATGTCGGTCGCGGTCGACAGGCACGAAACTTCCAGGTACCTGTCGATAAAGGCGAGCATCTCGCTATCGAGGTCATATTCGCTCATTGGCCTATGTTATCAGGCCAGGGCCGGAATTTGCATTAGTCGATGAGCGGCGTAATATGGCGATTACGATGAAATTCAGGCAAAACATTCCTGATCATGCGGTGACCACGATTCCGGTGCTGGCGCTGATGTTCGCGGTGCATTATTTCCTGCTGCGCGACGAACCGGCGGATCCGGGAATCGAGCTCACCAACGGCGCGCCGACCTTTTACCAGCACTGGCAGTGGCAGCTCGACGAAGGCGAACTCGATATCGACGCCGAACTCAATCGTCTCGAGCTCGACGACGCCAAGCGCGACCGCTCGATTCGCGAACTGCTGCAGCAGAAAAAGTATCAGCAGGCGCGCACCCTCCTGCTCGAGGTCGCCGCCGCCGCGGTGGCCCAGGCCAACCAGGCGCGCTTCGGCGACACGCTGCTGTTGCTCGGCGAAGTCGCCATCAACCAGCAGGAACTAGCGGCCGCCGAGATTTACCTTCAGGAAGCGCTTTACCTCTCGATGGAGCAGGACAACCTGATGGGCACCGCGCGCAGCTACCAGCTGCTCGGCCAGTTGAATATCCGCGCGCGCGAACTGGCGCGTCATGCGTCCAATACCAATGACGATCTGTGGCAGGCGCGCAACTCGATTTCTCGCGGTTACTACCAGGGCGTCGATCAAAATCTGCAGCGCGT
>CALJQI010000146.1 GCA_937980285.1 uncultured Gammaproteobacteria bacterium
GTGATTACCGAGCCCATCGATCACCACCAGGCGAGCCTGCTGCGCGGACAGCTTCTGAAACAGGATGTTGTATCGCCCCATGTCGACGCTGAACACGATCAGGTTGTCGAGCAGGTATTGCCTGAGTTCTTCCAGGTAGGGTGCGAATTCTGAAACCGGGTAGCCGCGTTCGAAATGCCACCAAAGCGACCTGGAAACTGTGCCGTCGTAATCCATGATCTTGTCGACCACGAAGCCCTCGCCCAGGCTGGTTGTCACCTTGCCGTAATAACGCGGAATATGCTCGAAGTTATTCATGCCTCGACGCGACAGGTTTTTATACAGCGATAATTCTCGCCGGGTTTGCTTGTCGCTCTCCCCGGTCTGAATCTTGATGACCCTGGCCGCGTCGTCGGGGTGCTGATAACAGGCGCGTTCCTGTCCGACGCCTATCGGCTCGCTGGTTATATGAATCGTCGCTTCACTCATGTCGGCGGAAAAGATATCACGAAACCTTACCTCTGACTTCATTCGTCCTCCGTTTTGTAATAACCTCTGGCGATGCCGTTGAGCGAATCCGAAATCGAAACCTATCATCAGGATGGCCTGGTGATTCCTTCGCAATATCGCGTAGCGGACAGTATTCTCGCCCGCATCGACCAACTGTACCGGAAACTGCTCGACGACAATCGCGACAATCCGGAATTTTCGGCCGATTTTATCCTTGGGCCGCATCTCGATTCCGCGGCAGCCTACGGCATAAAAGGCGATCCGCAATGGCTCGAGTTCGCGCGTATCCCGGAAATTCTCGACATGGTCGAACAATTGATTGGCGCCGATTTCATTCTCTGGGGCATGACCATCTTCGGCAAGCCGGCACGCGTCGGCAAGGCCACGCCATGGCACCAGGATGGCGATTATTACCCGATCGAGCCTCTGGAAACGCTGACCGTATGGATTTCGCTGGACGGTTCGACCCCCCGGCAGGGCTGTATGAGGTATATTCCGGGCTCGCACCGCGAGCATCGTATTTACTCGCATCATTTCGAACATCGCGACGATTACACCCTGGCGCAGGTGATCGACGACGGCCAGGTCGACCTGGACCAGGCCCGTGACATCGTGCTCGAGCCGGGGCAGATTTCGCTACACGACGTTTACCTGGTGCACGGTTCGGAGGCGAACCTCTCCGACCGGCGGCGCATGGGGCTGGTCCTGCGAATAATGCCGGCCACCAGTTTTTACAACCACGACAGTGGCAAAATCAAGGAAGAAGCCGGCTCGCCACACGGATATTCCAACCGCGCCCTGTTTCTGTTGCGCGGTGAAGACAAATCGGGACGTAACGACTTCAACCGGGGGCAGGATTGAACAGCATAGGATTTATCGGCGTGGGCGAGCTCGCGCTTTATACCATCAAGGGTTTACGCCGGGGCGGCTATGGCGGCCCCATTTTGCTATCGCCGCGTAACCGCGAAAAGGCGCTCCTTCTGCAGCAGGAATTCGATTGCGAGATCGCGGCCGACAATCAGGCCGTGGCCAGCGGCAGCGACTTTGTCGTTATCGCCACCCGGCCAGCGCACTGCCTGGATTGCCTGGCCGGAATCGAATTCAATAGCGGCCAGCTGCTGATCAGCGTGGTCGCCGGCATCGAAATCGAGCAATTACGCACGATGGTTCCCGCGGACCTGCAAATCGTGCGCGCAATGCCGGTTAGCAGCGCCGAGGCCAGCGCCAGCCCGACACTGATTTACCCGGATAACGAATTCGTGCGCGAACTGTTCGATTATTGCGGCAACGCGATAGCGGTCGACGACGAGGCTGTTTTCACCCAGGGCAGTATTCTGGCCTGCGTCTACAGCTGGTTTTTTGCGCTATACCAGGAACTGATCGAGGCCACCGGGGGACCCAGCCTGCCGCCAGAACTCAGCGCCCAACTGGTCATGGGCATGGCCAGGGGCGCCGCCGAACTTGCGCTTGCGAATCCGCAGCAGTCGCCCGGAGAAATCGCCGAGGCCATCGCCACCGAAGGCACCTTTTCAAAACTGGGGCTCGACCTGCTCAGGCAGCAACAGGCCTTCGATCCTTGGCGCGAAGCCTGCCATTTGCTGGAAAGAAAACTGGCTGCAATCGACTAGCCCGCAGACCTCGACCCGACTGCATCGAGATATGCGGGCACGTGCCGGCCTGTGAATTACTGTAACTGTTCTTTTTTCTCCAGGCCGCGCATCGCCTGGATGATGTTGGAAGAGCCGAGTATTGCGGCCGCGCCTTCGAAACTGCCGGCTTCGCCACCGATCACCTGTACCGTGGGCACCTTGACGATACGATCGTTTTCCTTGGCGGCTTCGAGCGCCTTTTCCAGCGCCGCCAGCTGTAACGCCGCGTCCTTGCCAAGCACCAGCGCCTGCGCTTCCTGACCCTTTGCGATTTCGAGCAACTTCAGTTTTTCACCCTCACCGAGCAGTCGCAACTGCTCCTTGGTAAACTCCGCCGCCTTCTTACGGATCTCGGCCGCCACCAGTTCCTTCTGCTGGTCCGCGGTGGCGCGTTCGCGCTCGACCTTGATGCGCTCGCGCTGCGCATCCTGTTCCTTCTTGTAGGTTTCCTGCAGCTGGATCGCGAGCTGCTCGCGTAGGGTGGCTACCAGCAGCTCTGGCGGAATCGCCGGCTCGCCCATGCGCACTTCCTGTATGGTTACGCCAGCCTTCAGGCCTTCCGGTACGATTGCCCGCTCCAGCTCGGCGACAATTTCACCTCGCTTCTCCACCAGGTCGAGCACCCTGCGATCCGGATGTCCACCGATGGTCCTCAGGATGTCGCGAATCACCGGCGTGATAATGTTGTCCTCGACCTGATCCAGGCCGCCAACAGAAGCCACTACCTTGGCCGCGTTGGCCGGATTCACCGCGACCACGACACGCATTTCTACCGGAACCGTCCAGCCCTCGACACGCACATTGATCGCGCGATCAGCTGCATTCGGCGGAATAGCGATCTTTTCCGATACCTCTTTTTGCTCGATCTTGCCTTCGTCGGATACGGTCAGGTTTATGCGACGCGCGGTATAACCGCCCTTGTACACCCAGGTTTGCAGGCGCGTCGGAATAATCGTAGTGACAAACGCCTTTTCGTTAAGATAATAGCGACCCGGCGGGATCGGCTCTTCCCAGACACCGACACAGCCCTTGGGTACCAGCGGCAAGGCGACCGATTCATCGGCTATACCGAACGATTTCGCGGGATCGGGGCAGTCGGCCGAAGTCGTCTTGATATTACTTCGAATAACGGCGACATGACCGGTGGGTACGTCGGTGGCCATTAGCTTGTTTATTTTGAACAAATAGGGGTTGAGGCGATATTTACCCGGTTTCAATACCTCGTACTGCGGACCCTTCTGGCCTCCGTTCTCGAGAAAATAGGTCGCGTTTTGCCACTTCTCCTCGGCGCTTTCGGACCAGGGATTGGCGAGATAGGCGCCCTCGTCGATCGCGCGCCCGTCGGTGGTCACCAGCAAGCCATACTGGCCTTCCGGAATTTCCTGTACCGGGAAAAATTCAACCTCGTAAATTACGCGCACAAACGGGATCAGGTGAAAGCCCGGACCAAGCACCTCCGCCTGCGGACCTTTCTGTCCCTCTAGCGCGATAATGCGGCCCGGCGGCAACTGGTCACCGAGATAAATTCGCTTGAGTGCGCCGATTTCATCGCCGTCGACAATTACGAACGAACGCGACAGGAAACCGATAATCGCAAAAAGAACCAAGGAACCCTTGATGGCGCGGTCTATGGCCGGCCTGCCGGAAAGACTGCGGCGTGAGATAACCGCTACGACAACCAGTGCCGCAACTGATAAAAATACCATTAACATGACTCATCTCCTTGTTGTTGTGAGCGCTTCTAACTGCTGTTGTTTCTAGTTCATTCCTCGATTAAAGCAATACGAAAAACAAAAAAAACCGAAGCATTTCAATAACCTATATATGGGCAAAAACAAAAATTTAAATATATTCGGAATTCGACCGACAACAGGAATATAATCGACGATCGAGGACGGAAGCATGCACAACCGGCTCATGCAACATCAAAAGTTCAACCGCTGGCACGAAAAACAGCTCTATTTGAGCTTCGCCTGGCTGCTCAGCTGCCTGATGTGCGGCTTCCTGTTTGTCGCCATCATCGAATTCGTCGCCAAGAATCTGTCCGGTATATTCACCATAATTTCGCTGGTGGTGCTGTATGCTATCGGTCTCGGCGCGATCGAACTGTTTCGACGCTTCTGGATGCAGTTTACCTTCGCACAGCAATGCGCCAGCGCCGCTACCTGCAGTCACTGCGGCAAATACGGCTTGTTCGAGGTTCGCATCGACGCCTGGCCGATTTACGCACGCTGCCAGAAATGCGATCACCAGTGGGTGATCGGGCAGGACAAGGATTAACTCGCCTGCAGGTTGATCGGCGGATTTGACCAATCCATCCTGCATGGTCTTTAATGAACCGGTTTCTTCAACCGGCAGCATCCCATGTCCTCAAAAGACACCTGCATTTATCTCGGCCAGGCCCTTGCCGATTACGGCTTCAAGGACGGACACCCGTTCGGCCCGCAGCGTCATGACGCCTTCCAGGCCGAACTAATCCGCCAGGGTCTGGACAAACAGCTCGCTATCCAGATGCCGGTAGCGGCAAGCAGCGACCGCATCGAGCTGTTTCATACCACCGACTACATCGACAAGGTGCGTGACTACTCGGCATCCGGGCATGGCTATCTCGATGGCGGCGACACGCCCTCCTTCGTCGGCATGTTCGAAGCCGCGAGCCACGTCGCGGGCTCGGTCACCGACGCCGTCGATCGCATCATGAAGGGAGAATTCAAACGCGCGTTTTCGCCGATCGCCGGCCTGCATCATGCGCGTCGCCACGTCGCCGCCGGATTTTGCGTGTTCAACGATTGCGGCATCGCGATCGAGTACCTGCGCCAACAGTACGGTATCCGGCGCGTCGCCTACATCGATATCGACGCGCATCACGGCGATGGCGTGTTTTACAGCTTCGAGGACGATCCCGACCTGGTTTTCGCCGACATCCACCAGGACGGCCGAACCCTTTATCCCGGCACCGGGTTCGTCAATGAAACCGGCACCGGCGCCGCCGAGGGTACCAAGCTCAATATCCCGGTACCGCCCTATTCCAATGACACGGTATTCGAAGAGGTCTGGCCGATCGTCGAGAGCTACCTGCGCAAGCAGGAGCCGGAGTTCATCCTGCTACAGTGCGGCGCCGACAGTATCAAGGGCGATCCGATCACCAACATGGAATTCAGCCCGGCCTCTCACGCGCATGCGGCCGCCAGCTTGCGCCAGATCGCCGACGAGTATTGTGACGGCCGCATGCTGGCCATGGGCGGCGGCGGTTACAACCACGACAACATCGCAAACGGCTGGACCGCGGTGGTCGACGCCATGGTCAAAGCGGCGGATTAAACCCGCTCAGGGAAACGATTATTCCCAGCGAACATAGTCCTCATCCGCGATCGCCGCCTGCAACAGCTCGATCAGCGGCAGCGCACGCGTATGCAGGCTGACCGCGGGCTGATCCTCCCCGGCCTCGCCGGCCGGCTCGACCTGCTGCGGCATCTTATCGAGAGCGGCTTTTAGATTGGCGAGCGCCGTCGGCACATCCGCGCTATCGATGGCGCCTGGAACGTCGCTGCCAAAACCCATCAGCTGGAGCAGGCCGAGACCGACATCGCCGAACATGGTGATATTGGCATAGGCTTTGGTTTTGAAAGTAATCAGCATCGAATTCCCTCCCTTCAGCCCCTGTCGAGCACATACTGCAGTATGCCGCCGGCTTCGTAGTATGCCACTTCGTCGCGCGTGTCGATGCGGCAGAGGACATCCACCGCCAGAACGCTGCCGCTGCTGTCGGTCACCGACAGCTCCAGCTTTTGCCCCGGCCGCAGCCCTTTTTGCATTCCCGAGATGCTGATCTTTTCGGCGCCGGTCAATTTCAACTGTTTACGGTCGAAACCGTCGATGAACTGTAACGGCAGCACGCCCATGCCGATCAGGTTGGAACGATGGATACGCTCGAAGCTCTCCGCCACCACCGCGCGAACGCCGAGCAGGCGCGTCCCCTTGGCGGCCCAGTCGCGGCTGGACCCGGTGCCGTACTCTTTGCCGGCGATTACCACCAGCGGTGTTTGCGTCTGCATATACTTCATCGCCGCGTCGTAGATACTCATCTGCTCGCCGCCCGGCATAAAACGAGTGACGCCGCCTTCGACATCCGGGGTCATTTCGTTTCGAATGCGGATATTGGCGAAAGTGCCGCGCATCATCAGTTCGTGATTGCCCCGGCGCGAACCGTATGAATTGAAACTGTTGCGATCGACGCCGTTTTCAAGCAAATACCTGCCCGCCGGGCTGTCCACGGCAATCGCCCCGGCCGGTGAAATATGATCGGTGGTAATCGAGTCGCCGAATATCGCCAGGATGCGAGCCTCCATCACCGGTTGCAGTTGCCTGCTGTTGTCCAGGCTGAAATAAGGCGGGTTACGAATATAGGTCGAATCCTCGTCCCAGCGATAGGTCATGCTCCGCTCGACGTCTATCTGGCGCCAGTTGTCATCGCCGCGAAACACGTCAGCATACTGCCGCTCGAACATCTCCCGGTCGACTTTCATCACCTCGTCGGCGATTTCCTGGTTGCTCGGCCAGATATCGCGCAGGTATACCGGGTTGCCGTCGGCAGAGGTTGCAAGCGGCTCTGAAGTCAGGTCGATTCGGGTACTGCCGGCGAGCGCGTAGGCCACCACCAGCGGTGGCGAGGCCAGCCAGTTAGACCTGACCTGTTGATGAATTCGGCCCTCGAAGTTGCGATTGCCGGAAAGCACGCTGGCCACGCTCAGGCCGCGATCCCGGATCTGCTTTTCGATCGCCGCCGGCACGGGCCCCGAATTACCGATACAGGTAGTACAGCCGTAACCGACCAGGTTAAAGCCGATGGCGTCGAGATCCTGTTGCAAACCGGCCGCGGTCAGGTACTCGGTGACGACCTTCGACCCCGGCGCCAGTGAAGTCTTGACCCAGGGTCGAGTGGAAATCCCGGCCGCGCGCGCGTTGCGCGCCAGCAATCCGGCCGCCATCATGACCCGGGGATTCGAGGTGTTTGTACAGGAAGTCACCGCCGCGATTACCACGTCACCGTCCTGCAGTTCATCGTCGCTGGCGCGCTCGAGCGCGTCGCTACTGCCGATAATCGACTGGGTTGCGGCCTTGATATCGGATAGGGCCACGCGGTCCTGCGGGCGTTTTGGCCCGGCGAGCGAGGCTTCGACCGTCGACAGGTCGAGCGTCAGGCTGCTGCTGAAAACCGGGTCCGGCGTATCGGCCTGGTACCACAGGCCCTGGGCCTTGCAGTAAGCCTCGACCAGTTCCAGGGTTTGTTTCTCGCGTCCGCTCAGGGCCAGGTAGCGAATGGTTTCCTCGTCGACCGGGAAAAAGCCGCAGGTGGCGCCGTACTCGGGTGACATATTGGCCAGCGTGGCACGATCCGCCAGCGGCAGTTGCGTCAGGCCTTCGCCGAAAAACTCGACGAACTTGCCGACCACGCCATGTTCGCGCAACATCTGGGTCACGGTGAGCACCAGGTCGGTGGCGGTAATGCCTTCTCGCAACTGACCGGTGAACTGGAAACCGACCACTTGCGGAATCAATAGCGAAATAGGCTGCCCGAGCATGCCGGCCTCGGCCTCGATACCGCCAACTCCCCAGCCCAGCACGCCGAGACCGTTGATCATCGTGGTATGCGAATCCGTCCCTACCAGGGTATCCGGGAAAGCATAGGTTTTGCCGTCGACCTGATGCTGCCAGACGGTTTTTGCCAGGTACTCGAGGTTCACCTGGTGACATATTCCGGTTCCCGGCGGCACCACGCGAAAATTATCGAAGGTTTCGGCACCCCATTTCAGGAAGCGATAGCGTTCATCATTGCGTTTGACCTCCAGCGCCACGTTGGCGGCGAAGGCGTCGGCGGAGGCATACTCGTCGACCATGACCGAGTGATCGATGACCAGGTCGATCGGTATCTGCGGATTGATTCGGCGGGGATCGTCGCCGGCGGCGTCGCGCATCGCGGCCAGGTCGACCACGGCGGGAACTCCGGTCAGGTCCTGCATCAGCACGCGCGCCGGCCGAAACGCGATCTCGCGCTGCGAACTGCGGCTCTGTACCCAGTCGCCGAAAGCCCGGATGTCGCCCTCGGCATCGTCGCCCCCCTGCTCGAAACGCAGGATGTTTTCCAGCAGCACCTTTAGCGAGAACGGCAGTTTTTCGATTTCTGCAACCTGCGCGGCCAGTTTCTCGAGACTGAAATAATGAAACGCCTGGCCGTCTACTTCGAGCTTGTCCAGGGTGTTAAAGCTGTCGCTTCCAGGGGTCATGGCGCATCTCCTAAAGAATGAACGCCGGGATTATATCGCGTTATTTGCAGATAAAATGAATAACGTTTTCATCGTTCAGATCGACTTTTTTCCCGAGGCTTATGTATCCTGAGCCAAACAGCGTGAACTCTTCACGGCGCAGGAATATATCCTGGCCTTCCGAAGTGCGCACGAAAGTGCCGTTGGTGCTCTGGTCGGTAATGATGAACTTTCCCCGGCGGTGTTCGATTTTCGAGTGGTAACGTGAAATCAGGTCGCCATTTACGATCAATTCGCAGTCCTTGCCTCTGCCCAGAATGTAGGACAGTACCTCATCGGTGATTTCGTGGGGTTTGCCCTCGTACTTGAGGGTTAATTTCTTCGCCTGGTCGTAACGCGCCGGGTTGGTGAAACTGCTGGCGGTCGCCATATTGGTGATATCGCTTTCCTGTTCCCAGGTGAACAGGTAGACATCGAGCTGCTCGTTACGTCCCTTTACGCGCAGACGGTCGTAGGGGCGCATATTATTCGAAAGATCGGCGTTCTTGACCAGGAAAGCGATTTCCTGGGTGCACAGAATCTGCCGCGCCTTGGCCATGCTGGCGATACGCGCCGCCACGTTGACCGTATCGCCGAAGATATCGTCACTTTCGAGGATAGCGCTGCCGTATTGCATGCCAATGCGGATGGATACACCGATGGTTTCCGGCGAGCGATCGTCTTCCATCGCTTCCTGTATCGCCTTTGCGGCGTAAACCGCCATATCGATGTCGGTGAAGTAAACCAGGATCTCGTCGCCGATGGTTTTGACCAGCTTTCCGCTGTGGCGGCGGGAGATCGAAATCAATGCGTTCAGCGCCCTGGAGATTCGCTCCCTGGCCAGGTCGTCGCCCATGTTTTCATACATGGCGGTACTGCCCGCCACGTCGGCAAACATAACCACGCAATTGATCGTTTCTCGCGACACTAACCAGTTTCCTTAAAAATTTTCCGTCAGAACTTTTCCGTTCAGGGCCATTTTCTATTCGGTCCCTGCTGCAAGCCTCTTTTGATCGGGGCCGAGTCTACCATGACTGATGCAGTCATTCCTTAAGTTTATATAGCATGTTGCTGAAAATTATAAAGATTCACGATGGGTCGTTCGCCGAAATAAAGTCGATCGCGCGCTCGATCCGGGCGATGCTGCGCTGCCTGCCGACGAGCTCGATGGTCTGATCGATCGGCGGCGAAAACGAACCGCCGGTGACAGCCACTCGCAACGGCTGGCCGATTTTGCCCATGCCGATCTGAAGTTCCTCGGTGATGCTTTCGATGACGCCGTGTATCGACGCCGAGTCCCAGCTTTGCAGCTCGCCAAACAGCGCATGCGCGCGCTGCAACGGCTCCAGCGCCGCCGCCTTCAGCGCCTTGCCGGCGGCTTTTTCATCGTAGCTTTCAAATTCCTGGAAACAGTAGTCGATACTGTCGACCAGCTGATTCACCGTCGCCACTCGCTGGCGATACAAATCGACGATGGCGGCGAGGTCCAGCTGCGGATCATAGTCGACGCCAAGCCGATCGAGTCTCTGCCGCACCAGCGTGACGACTTCATCGAGCGGCAGGCTCATCAGGTATTGCTGATTGATCCAGTTCAGTTTCTCGGTGTTAAACGAAGACGGCGATCGGTTCAACGCATCCAGCGAAAAATTATCGATCATTTCCTGCAGGCTGAATATTTCCTGGTCGCCGTGTGACCAGCCCAGCCGTACGAGGTAATTGAGCAGCGCCTGCGGCAGGTAACCGGCATCGAAATACTCCATCACACCGACGGCGCCGTGGCGTTTCGACAGGCGCTTGCCATCGTCGCCCAGGATCATCGGCACATGCGCGTACTCCGGCACCGGCGCTTTCAGCGCTAGCAGGATGTTGATCTGCCGCGGCGTATTATTGACGTGATCGTCGCCGCGCAGCACATGGGTTATTTCCATATCCATATCGTCGACTACGACAGAAAGATTGTAAGTCGGGCTGCCGTCGCTGCGCTTGATGATCAAATCGTCGAGTTCGGCATTGCTGACCTCGATCCGTCCCTTGACGTGATCCTCGAAACTGACCGCGCCAGCGGGTGGGTTCCTGAAGCGCACCACCATCGGCTTGCCGGCTTCGGGCTGCAGTCCCAGATCACGGCAACAACC
>CALJQI010000147.1 GCA_937980285.1 uncultured Gammaproteobacteria bacterium
ATTATCGGCACCGAGCTCCTGCTGGATCTCGCCGAGGTGGCGATGCGCGGTCGGTTTGTAGGAGCGCACCGCGCCGCTGCGTTCCGGGTGATGGCTGCCGGGGCTTTCCGCGTTGCCGCCCTGGCTGGAGCCTGCCTTGACCTCGACCACGGCGGATTCGACCACGCCGGCCTGGTACAGCGGGTGCAGCGCGAGGATGGTCGCGGTGGCGTTGCAGCCGGCGCCGGAAATGCGCTTTGCGCCTTTCAGCCGGTCGCGGTGCAGCTCGGCGATACCGTAGACGAAGTCGTCGAGCTTGTCCGGGCAGGCATGGCCCTTGCCATACCAGGTCTCGTAGGCGGCTTTATCCCGCAGGCGAAAATCGGCCGACAGGTCGACCAGCGTGTCGGCCAGGCTTTCGAACTCGCCGAGGCGGTTCATCATCTGCCCGTGCGGCAGGCCGAGGAACATGACGTCGCAGGGTTCGAGCTCGGCGACAGGCACGAACTTGAGTTTGCAGATCTTGCGCAGGTTGGGGTGCACGCTGGACACCAGTTTGCCGGCATGGCGCTCCGAAGTGACCTGCTGAATCTCGACCGCGGGGTGAAACAACAGGATGCGCAGCAGGTCGCCACCGGTGTAGCCGGAGCCGCCGACAATTGTCACCGTTATCATTGTTGCACCAGCCCGATGACGTAGTCGGCGACTACCTGCGGGATGTCGACTCCGGTGGTGTCGATGCTGTTGCGGAACTCCATCGTGTAGTTGACCTCGTTGACCAGCAGGCCGTCGTCGCTTTCGAACAGGTCTACCGCGACGATGCCTCCGCCGACGGCGGTTGCCGCAGCCACCGATATCTCCGCGACCTCGGGCGTGACTTCGCACTTGCTCGCCTGCGCGCCGCGCGCAGTATTGGTGATCCAGTGATCCGAGCTGCGGTAAATTGCGGCGATGCAATCGTCGCCGACGACGAAGCTGCGGATATCGCGGCCCTGCTTTTCGACGTATTGCTGTATGTAAAAAATCGAATGGTGATAGCTGCCTAGCACGGTCTTGTGCTCGAGCACGGTTTCGGCGGCGTCGCGGTCGTTGATCTTGGACAGCAGGCGGCCCCAGGATCCGACCGCGGGTTTCAGCACCACCGGGTAGCCCAGCTCCTCGATGGCTTCGAGCGCCGATTCCTCGGTAAACGCGACCCGGCTTTGGGGTTGCGCGATGCCGTGATCCTTGAGCGCGGCGGTGGTCAGCAGCTTGTCGCCGCAGATCTGCGCCACCTTGTGCGAATTCACGCAGCAGACGCCGGCGCTTTCGAACAGCCTGAGCGCGTGCAGCGCGCGCGAATGGTTGATTGAACGCTCGACCAGTATGTCGATATCCGGGGCGGTGTGAAAATCCATGATCAGCTTGCGGTCGTCGATCATGACCGGTTCGACGCCGGCGTTGCGAAACGCCTCGATCAGCAGTTTTTCTTCCTTGCGGATCAGCGAGTGCAGCAGGCCGATTCTCACTGACCCCAGTCCTCTTCCGCCGACGGCGCTTCGGCCAGTTCGACCGGGTCGGTGCCCTTCAGTTCGAGTTCAGCGCCGCAGTCGTCGCAAACCAGCAGTTCGCCCGCCATCGCATCATCGGCCACTTCGACTTCGGCCGCACATACAGGACATTCGCCCATGATAAACCCCATATACTAGCTAGAAAGCCGGCTATTTTATGCGCTTGCCCACGCGCCGCACAAGCGGGTTTTGCGCTCGCGGTGTTAAACTGCCGGAAATAAACCGAGGAGCTTGATCATGGTCAATACGGCAAACCATAAAAGGCGCTCGCTGCTGTTCGCGCTGGCGGCTAGCGCAACGGCCCTGGGCCTGTTTCGGTCCGGCGCTGCCGGCGCAAGTGAAGAGGTCATCGTCCAGCCCGATCGGGGCGACGACGCGGCTTTCATAACCCGCGCTTTCGAAATGCAGCGCCGCGCGCTCGATAGCGGCGACCAGGCTTACGGCGCGGTAGTGGTTCGCGACGGTAAAATCGTCGGTCAGTCAGCAAGCCACGTGGTGGTGCTTGGCGATCCGACGGCGCATGCCGAGATGGAAGCCATCCGCGACGCCGCGCGACGGCTCGGCAGTCGCGACCTGGGAGGGTGCACGCTTTACTCGTCGTCGCCGGCCTGCCCAATGTGCGAGGCGGCGGCCTACTGGGCCGGGATCGACAGAATGGTTTACGGCAAGGCGGCGCGCGACGGCGGAAGTCCGAGCCTGTGCTGATAAAAGCCTGGCTCAGCCCGCAGGCTTGCCTACCGCGTCGTCGGTGAAATTTTTATGGCTGCCGTCGCAGTAAGGCATGTTGGCGCTTTGCTTGCACTGGCAAAGATAGTAATCCTTGCTGTCCGCGCATTCGAAGGCCAGCGGCGTGAATTCGCTACCCTGGTGCGAGCCGTCGCAAAATGGTTGTTTGCTGCTCAGTCCGCATCTGCAAAAGTAGTATTTCTTATCCTTTTCCAGGGCTATTTTGGCAGGCTTGTTGTCTGCGATAACCGGATTAGCCATTGATCTCCTCGTAACTGGCGATGACGAAACACGGCAACCATAACATGTTAGGCTGGCAGGCTCGAGCCGTCATGCCGTCGTCCATCATCCAGTGAGCGCTACCCTCGTTATCCAGTCGCACCGTAAACCGCTGCCGTTCGGCTGGCTGCGCCCCTGCATCGACTCGGTCGAGAACTGGTCGCGGCTCAACGGATATCGGCACCGCTTCATCGGCGACGAAATCTTCGACCTGGTAGAGCCGGCGCTGCTGCAAAAAATCAGCTCGCAAACCGTCATCGCCAGCGACCTGGCGCGGCTCTGTGCGCTGCGGCAGGTGTTGCAGGAAGGGTTTGATTGCGTTGTCTGGTGCGACGCCGATTTCCTGGTCTTCGAGCCGGATGAACTGATTCTGCCGCCGACGGATTTCGCCTTCGGCCGCGAAGTCTGGGTACAGCGGGCCGACAATGGAAAGCTGCGCGCTTATTCCAAGATACACAACGCCTTCATGATGTTCCGCCGCGGCAATTCCTGCCTCGATTTTTACCTCGATAGTGCGCAACGCTTGCTGAGCCTTAACCGGGGTGGCGTGCCGCCGCAGTTTGTTGGCCCCAAGCTGTTGACCGCGCTGCACAATATCGCGCATTTCCCGGTGATCGAATCGGCGGCCATGCTGAGCCCGCTGGTATTGAAGGACCTGCTGGCCGGCGGTGGAGAGTCGCTCGACCTGTTGCTGCAAAAATCCGCCGTTACGCCGGCTGGCGCCAACCTCGGCAGTTCGCTGACCGAATCCGAGGGCTTCACCGGGTCCGAAATGCAAACCCTGATTCGGCAGCTGCTGTCGAAGGGCGTTTAAGACAGCGGTTAACGACTGATAGCGAGCTCGCCGCGCTTCTTTAACATTCTGGCATCCCGCTTTTTTACAAACCGCCAGCACGCGGACGCCTTTCCGCGTTAGCCTAAATCCGGCAGCGGTAGTTCGAAATCGAAGCCTGTCTCGACCAGTCGTGCGGTTTCGATCAATTCCTCGTCGGCATGGTGGCGCCCCACCAGTTGCGCGGCGATCGGCAGGCCGGCGCTGTGCATGCCGCAGGGGAAGGTGATCGCCGGATGGCCGCTCATGTTGAAAAACGAGGTATAACGGGTAATGGCGTTGCCGGCAGGTTCGGAGATGCCGTCGACGGTTACTTCGACGGCGCCGATCGGCGGCGCGATGACCGGGGTCGCCGGCGTCAGTATGGTATCGACCTGTTCGAAAATCAGGTTCATCTGGCGGCGGTAGCTTTCCATCAATCGCCTGGCGCGAATGTACTGCTCGGCGAGCAGGCACTGCCCCAGAGCCAGTCCGGCGCGGAAGTCGGGGCTGTAGAGGTGCCCGCGCTGGTCGAGATAGCGATTGTGATAGGACAGCGCTTCGGGCATTTGAACGGTTAGCGATACGGTGCGGGTAAACTCCATCGATGGCATCTCCACCGGCTCCAGGCTAGCGCCGGCCTCGCGCAGGAAGGTCATCAGGCGATCGACGTGATCGAGTATTTCGCCGTCGCAGTTTTCGAAAAAGAAAGTTTCCGGGATTCCGACGGTTAGCCGGTCGAGCCGGGTGGCTTCCGGTTTTCGGCAATCCGCCGCCAGCGCATCGAACAGGATCGCCGAGTCGGCGGCGCTGCGAGCCAGGGTGCCGACATGATCCAGGCTCCAGGAGTAGGGGATAACGCCGTCGGTGCTGATGCGGCCGAAAGTCGGTTTGAATCCGACCAGCCCGCACAGCGCCGCCGGTGCGCGCACCGAACCGCCGGTATCGGTGCCGATCGCCGCGGCGCAGAGGCCGTATCCGAGCGCCGCCGCGGAACCGCTGCTGGAACCGCCGGCGAGCCGGGTCGGGTCGTAGGGATTGGGCGGCGTGCCGTGGATCTCGTTTTCGCCGGTGGCGCCGTAGGCGAATTCGTGCAAGTTGTTCTTGCCGATGAAAATGGCGCCCGCCTGTTCCAGCCGCCTGACGATATCGGCATCCTGTTGCGCGACGTTATCGGCGAGTACCCTGGAGCCACCGGTGGTCGGCAGGCCGGCCACGTCGATCAGGTCCTTGCAGGCGTAGGGAATGCCGCCGAGCGGCTTGCCGGCATCGATATCTTGCCCGATCGCGGCCGCCCTGGCGCGCGCGGCTTCGAGGTCGAGGCTGATGAAGGCCTTGCTGTCGGCGCCGAGCCCTGCGATACGATCGGCGTATAACTCGATCAGCTGTGACGCGCTGATGTCTCCGTTACGCAGCTTCAAGGCCAGTTTTTCGATCGGCATGAACGCCAGCGAGGCGTTCATTTGTCGCTGATCTCCGCCGCCGGCGGAATTGCTTCGAGATCGACCTGGCGCAGAATTTCGAGCTGGTCGAGCAAGTCCTGGAAACCGGTGATGATGCCGAGCTTGGGCTCGACCAGTTCGGATATCTCGTCGTCGTCCCAGGCGTATCCGCCGAGCTGGTCGCGCATCGCTTTCAGGGTCTGCTTTTCAACGGGTTTCATAGCGGTGTTTTTTTGTTTACGCGCTGCGAGTTTACGCTACTATCCGCGTATTCCCAATCCGAAACGAGGGTAAAACCGGTGCCGAAAGTACTTGGCCAGCAGCAGATCGAGGAATACCGGGAACAGGGTTTTCTATCGCCGGTCGAGGTGATGCCGGAAGACGAAGCGCTGAACTATGCCAGCCTGTTGCAGGCGGCAGAACGCGACAACCCGCAACAGCTCAATGCCGAAAATCGCAACAATCCGCACCTGTCGTTTGCTTTTCTCGATGAGCTGGTGCACCACCCGCTGATTCTCGACGTGGTCGAGGATCTGATCGGCGCCGATTTCGCGCTCTGGGGTTCGGTGCTGTTCATCAAGGAAGCGCGCAGCAAGCACTTCGTCAGCTGGCACCAGGACGCAACCTACATGGGCCTGACGCCCCACGAATACGTTACTCCGTGGCTGGCTCTATCGCCCAGCAACAGTGAAACCGGCTGCATGAGCATGATCCCGGGCAGTCACAAGCAAGAGGTTCAACCCCATCTCGAGACTTTTCATGACGATAATATCCTGACCCGCGGCCAGGCCATTCAGGAGGTGGACGAATCCGCCGCGGTCGACCTGATTTTGAAGCCGGGCCAGATGTCGCTGCATCACGCGCGCGTCATTCACGGTTCGCAGCCCAATCAGAGCTCGCAACGCCGAATCGGTTTCGTGATGCAGTCCTATATGCCGGCCGGCACGCGCCAACACCTGGGGCGGAATTACTGGTTGCCGATGCGCGGCGATTTCATGCAGCCCGATTTTATCGAGCTCGAGCGTCCGACAGGCGATATGGATCCGGCGGCCGTGGCCGAGCGGCGCAGGGCGAACGACAACTGGGCCGATATTCTCTACCAGGG
>CALJQI010000148.1 GCA_937980285.1 uncultured Gammaproteobacteria bacterium
CACGAAGGGCAGTTTCTGGTCGGCCATTAACTGCACCGCGCCGATGTCGTTGGCTTCCACCAGCAGTTCGCCGTTTTGACAAAGGCGCCTGATCGCGGACAGATCGGAACCCGCCTCGATCAGCGCCAGCGTCGACAGCACTATCTGCTTTCCCGACGCGGCCAGTTCCCGCGCCAGCTCGATCCAGTCGGCAGGCTTCAGGTTGCGCCGCTTGGCGCAAACCGTTTCGCCGAGATAAATGACCTCGACCGAGCTGTTAACCTGTTGACGATAAAAATCCTCGACCGTCTGGCGTGGCCAGAAGAACAGAATCGGTCCCAACGATAAGCGCATGAAATCCTCTGTTCCTATTGCCAGGGGCGGTTGTAGGCGCCGAGCGTGGTCTGCGTGCCTTCGGATATGCCGGCCAGCCCCTGCATCCAATGCGGCCTGGTAACAAAGGATTGCGGATCGCGCACACAGCTGTCGATGGCTTCGCGCCAGATGCCGACCACGCGGCCGACATAGGCCGTGCTGCGCTGGCGGCCCTCGATCTTGACCGCCTTGATGCCGGCCTGCTGCAGTTGCGGCAGCAGCTCCAGCGTGTTCAGGCTGGTCGGTTCCTCGATGGCGTGATAGGTATGCCCGGCAACGCGATAGCGTCCCTTGCAGACTACCGGGTAGCCGGCTTTTTCTCCGGCATCGAACTGGTCGATCAACATGCCGTTGAGGCGGCACTGCGTGCCGTTCGCGGTTTCTACCCAGCGCACCGCGCTTGCGGGACTGCAGGCTCCGCAGGTGTTGGGCGACTCGCCGGTGGCGTATGACGACAGCAGGCAGCGGCCTTCCACCATCACGCAAAGGCTGCCGAAGCCGAAAACCTCGAGGTCGACCGCGCTGTTCTCGGCCAGGCGCCTGACCTGTGTCATCGACAGCACGCGCGGAATAACGGCGCGGCTGATGTCGAACTGGGTCTTGTAAAAGCGTAACGCCTCGGTGTTCGTCGCCGAACCCTGCACCGACAGGTGGCGCGGCAGATCCGGGTAATTCTCGGCGGCGTAGGCGAGCACGCCGATATCGGCGATAATCAGCGCATCGATGCCGATGGCGGCAGCCACGTCCACGGCCCGCTGCCAGCGCTGCCAGCCCGCGGGCTGCGGGTAGGTATTGATCGCCAGATATACCTTGCTGCCGTGATCATGGGCGTATCGAACCGCCTTTTGCGCACTGCCGTCATTGAAATTAAGACCGGCGAAATGGCGCGCGTTGGTGTCATCCCTGAAACCGATGTAGACCGCGTCGGCGCCTTTTTCGACGGCGGTTTTCAGCATCGGGTAATTGCCCGCGGGACATACCAGCTGCATCAGTTTCGATCCACGTCCGACCAGCCGTGTCAGGCGATGTTGGTGGCAAAGTCCAGGTATCCGGGCGCACGGCCCAGCAACGGCCGGCACTGCCGATTACAGCTGGCGCTGCCGTCATGCATGGCCGGGCAGTTTACGATATCCTGCACACGGGCAAAAATCCTGCCGCTTACCGTGTAACTTACTTCCACGTCGCGTTTGCGGTTCTGGCATCTGACGATCTGCGTTCTGACTCTGGTGCTCATGGATATTTCCGGATGGATTGGTGACGGAGTGTTTTTACGCCTTAGCGAAGAAATATTATTGATCTGGATCAGGTTAGTGGATTTCTCTGTCAATCCCGGACGGGCGGGTCGTTTGCGGCACCCGCTACGCCGCGGTTACCGTCGTTGCCGGAGGGGTTCCTGGGGCGCGGCGCGGAAGTTCCCGGTGAACGGATTTAGTGCTGCATTTATGAATTGAAAACACGTTTTTCACGCAAGCTTTCAAATTGGGGCCTACACCGGTATGGTTTGATCTGAACAATCAGAGGAACCGACAATGCAATTATCCAACAATACCAGTCGTAGAACGCTGTTAAAGACCGCATTTTGCGCCACGCTGGGGCTGTCGCTGTCGATTTCGGCGGCCGGCATCCGTGCGGCCGATATCGAATCGATTCACTTTTTGATTCCCGGCGGCGCCGGCGGCGGCTGGGACGGCACCGCGCGCGGTACCGGCGAAGCGCTGACCAAGTCGGGCCTGATCGAAAAGGCTTCCTATCAAAACCTTTCCGGCGGCGGCGGCGGTAAAGCCATCGCGCATATCATCGAAACCGCGGCCCAGCAAAAAGGCACCCTGATGGTGAACTCGACTCCCATCGTGGTTCGCTCCCTGACCGGGGTTTTCCCGCAATCGTTTCGTGATTTGACGCCGGTTGCCGGCACCATCGCCGATTACGGCGCCTTCGTGGTGCGTAGCGACAGCCCTATCCAGAGCTGGAAAGACGTGGTGGCCGGATTCAAGAGCAATCCGCGCAAGATGAAATTCGCCGGCGGCTCGGCCAAGGGCAGCCTCGATCACCTGGTGCCAGCGGCCGCGATCAAGGCCGAGGGTCTCGATCCCAAGTCATTGCGCTACATTCCCTATGACGCCGGCGGCAAGGCGATGGCTGGGCTGTTATCCGGTGAAGCGCAACTGTTGTCGACCGGCCTCGGCGAGGCGCTGGAAATGAGCAAGGCGGGGCAGGTGCGCATACTCGCCATTACCGCCCCCGAACGCCTCAAGGATGCGCCCGACGTTCCGACGCTGGTCGAAATGGGTAACCCGACGGTATTCGCCAACTGGCGCGGATTTTTCGGCGCCCCGGGGCTTTCCAAGGCTGAAGCCCAGGCTTATGCCGATGTGCTCGGCAAGATGTATAAAACGCCTGAATGGGAAACCGTACGAGCGCGCAACGGCTGGGTGAATGTCTACAAGCCGGGCGCCGAGTTTTACAGCTTCCTCGAAGAGCAGGAAAAGCAGGTTGGCGACCTGATGCGCGAACTCGGATTTCTGTAAACCGGTACTTTCGGCCGCCAGGCCCGCCTGGCATTGACCACAGGCCCGCGAACGGATCCCGCTGCATTGCGATGACCGGGATTCGATTACGGGAATTTTTCGTCCCCCGAACCGACGGAGCCAGATGATGACACTTTCCAAAGAGCGGATCGGCGCGCTGTTTTTTCTCGCGTTGTCGATCCTGTACGGTTATTTCGCCAGCGGAATCAAGCTTTATCCCGGCGACGAGCTGGATCCGATGACGGCGCAGACGCTGCCATTCGTGCTGTCGGGACTGGGTATCGCTTTTTCACTGAGCCTGTTGATCAGCGGCAAGGGGGCCGGGCGCGGCATGGGCGTCGCCCATCTGAACTGGAAGCCGGTTATCGGCCTGATGCTGATAAGCCTCGCCTACGGCTTTGCGCTCGACTGGCTTGGGTTCCTGATTTCCACGACCCTGTTTCTGATCGCGGG
>CALJQI010000149.1 GCA_937980285.1 uncultured Gammaproteobacteria bacterium
TGCGCAACGCGTTCAACTTGATGAAACCCTCGGCGTCTTTTTGATCGTAGGCGCCGGCATCGTCCTCGAAGGTGACGATGGCTTCGTCGAACAGGCTGTTAGTTGCCGACTTGCGTCCGACCACGGAGACAGAACCCTTGAACAATTTGACCCGCACCTCGCCGTTGACCGTAACCTGCGAGGCATCGATCATTTGCTGCAGCATCTTGCGCTCCGGGCTCCACCAGTAACCGTTGTAAATCAGTTCCGCGTACTTCGGCATCAGTTCGTCCTTCAGGTGAGCCACCTCGCGATCCAGCGTGATCGACTCGATTCCGCGATGCGCCTTCAGCATGATGGTGCCGCCGGGAGTATCGTAACAACCGCGGGACTTCATGCCGACATAACGGTTTTCGACGATATCGAGCCGCCCGACACCGTTGGCGCCGCCTACCTCGTTGAGCCGGGTCAATACCTGGGCCGGGCTCATGCGTTCGCCATCGATGGAAACGATATCGCCGTTCTCGAAACCGAGCTCGAGATAGGTCGGCTGGTCGGGCGCGTTTTCAGGCGACACCGAGCGCAGCCACATCTCGTCGTTGGCTTCGAACCAGGGATCCTCCAGCTCGCCGCCCTCGTAAGAGGTGTGCAACAGGTTGGCATCCATAGAGTAAGGCGAGCCGCCGCCCTTTTTCTGCTCGATTGCGATGCCGTGGGTTTCGGCATAGGCGAGCAGGCTTTCGCGCGAGTTCAGATCCCACTCGCGCCAGGGCGCGATGACGCGAATATCGGGATTCAGGGCATAAGCGCCGAGCTCGAAACGCACCTGGTCATTACCCTTGCCGGTGGCGCCGTGCGACACCGCGTCGGCGCCGGTCTCGGCGGCGATTTCGATTAACCGCTTGGCGATCAGCGGGCGCGCGATCGAGGTGCCGAGCAGGTATTCACCCTCGTAGACGGTGTTGGCGCGAAACATCGGGTAAACGAAATCGCGCACGAATTCTTCCTGCAGGTTCTCGATGTAGATTTCCTTGACGCCGTACTTCTCGGCCTTGATGCGCGCCGGCTCGAGCTCCTCGCCCTGGCCGATATCGGCGGTAAAGGTGACTACTTCGCAGTCATATTCGTCTTCCAGCCATTTCAGGATAACCGATGTATCGAGCCCGCCCGAATAGGCCAGCACCACTTTGTTTACCGCTGCTTTTGTCATGTCGTTGCCGTCGCGTAATAGCCGGGATTCCCGGCGATAAAAAAGGTGGCTATTGTCTTTAGAATTGGCGCAAAAATCCAGTACAAGCGTATAATGCGGCCATTAAAACCGGAGGAAACCACATGTCTGATTCCGCATTCAGGGTGCACGCGCTGGAACTGGGGCCGATGGAGAATTTTGTCTACCTGGTCGAGGACGTCGGCAGTCGGCGCTGCGCCGTGGTAGACCCCGCCTGGGAAGTCGACCGCATCGTCGCCAAAGCCCGCGAACTCGAACTCAATGTCACCGATATCCTGTTGACCCACAGCCACCACGACCATATCAACGGTATCGAGGGTTTGCTGAATCACGCCAGTGCCGAGGTTCACCTGCTCAAGCCGGAGTACGAATTCTGGCAGCACGAGCTCGACAAGCCCAGCCTGCACCACGGTGGCGACCAAATCGAGCTCGGCGACACCACCATCAGGATTCTTCACACGCCGGGACATACCCCGGGATCCGCCTGCTATCAACTGGGTAACGAAATCATTACCGGCGACACGCTGTTCGTGTTCGGCTGCGGGCGCTGCGACCTAAGCGGCGGCAGCCCCGAAGACATGTTCGTCACGCTAAAAAACATGAAGGAGCACCTGCCGCAGGACATGCTGATTCACCCCGGCCACAATTACTCGGTCAAGAAAACCAGCACCCTCGGCGAACAAATCGAAGGCAACCCTTTCATGCACTACGAAGAAGAAGCGGCCTTCATCAACTATCGCCAGCACGTGCATGACAAGACCCGCGACGAACCCTACGACGCGGTCAGCAGGCAGCAGCTGAAAATCGCGAACCTGCTGTAAAACCGGTTGCCGCGCTTAACTTGCCGATTAGTAAGGGATTGTCGGCTTAAAGCTCTAGTGGCCGCCTTTCCACCATCTCCGATCTGATCGTTTTCAGATCCTGCTCCAGGCGATCGACCACCGCGTCCGAATGCTCGGCGATTGCTTCCCTGACCATAGCCTTTAGCGCCTGGAACTGATGTTCGCCGAGCGCGTCCCGCGCATCGTTATCCAGCAGCGACTTGAACGATTCGACCAATTCGTCGGCGAGTAATTTCGGATCGCTTGCCATGACAGCCCTCCTGCTTAAATACGATCTGGCATTACTATTGGCCATACATAAGCCCGCAACATTGATCGGGGTCAATCATCGAGGTAATTACAAGGTAGAAAATAAACAAGGAATCGCTGATAAGGGATACATAGGGAGTATGAAAGCATGAATGATATTTTCTCGCTGGCTGACGATCTGGGCCCTTTGAAGGTGATTCACGTGCACGAACCCGGCATCGGACTGCAAGGGGTGCTTGTGGTGGATAATGTGGCTCGCGGCCCCTCGATCGGCGGTGTGCGCATGGCGCAGGACGTCACCACCGAGGAATGTGCTCGCCTGGCACGCGCGATGACCTTCAAAAACGCGGCCGCCGACCTGCCGCACGGTGGCGGCAAATCGGTACTGGTCGGCGATCCGAAAATGCCCCGCGAACAGAAGGAAGTCCTGATACGCGGGTTTAGCCGCGCGCTGGAAGAAGTCGAGCAATACATATTCGGCCCCGACATGGGCACCAACGAAGAGTGCATGGCCTGGGTCAAGGATGAAATCGGGCGAGCCGTCGGGCTGCCTCGCGAGTTTGGCGGCATTCCCCTCGATGAAATCGGCGCTACCGGATATGGCGTAAGCCACGCCGTCGATGTCGCCCAGGCCTTCTGCGACTTCGACACAGCCAGCGCGCGTTTCGCGATCCAGGGATTTGGCGCGGTCGGCAAGCACGCAGCCCGCTTTCTTTGCGCAGCGGGAGCGGCCCCGGTCGCGGTATCGGATAGCGCCGGCACTGTTTACAATCCTGACGGGCTCGATCTTGATAACCTGATCGAACTCAAGGCAGCCGGCAGAAGCGTCATCGAATATAGCGACGCGGAACGGCTCGACGGCGATGCGATTATCGATATCGAATGTGAAATCTGGATACCCGCGGCCCGACCCGACGTAATAAACGAAAATAACGTGAATCGTCTCAACGCCAAGTTGATCGTGCAAGGCGCCAACATACCGATTACCTATGCCGCCGAAAAAACGCTGCATCAACGCGGCATCCTCAATATTCCCGACTTTATCGCCAACGCCGGCGGCGTGATCTGCGCCGCGGTCGAATACCAGGGTGCCGGTGAGGCTGCCGCCTTATCCACTATCGAGGAAAAGCTGCGGCGCAACACCCGCGAGGTGCTCGAAACCGCCCAGCGTGAGCAAATCATGCCACGCGACGCAGCACTGGCAATGGCGCGAAGGCGCGTGGAAGGGGCCATGAGCCATCGCCGCTGGCATATTTTTTAAGGGCTGCGGCGATGTTTCGCATCCGTTTTCATGGTCGCGGCGGTCAGGGAATGAAGACCGCCAGCCGTATCCTCGGTAGCGCGTTTTTCCTCGCCGGTTATGAAGTTCAGGATGCTCCGCGCTATGGCGCGGAACGCCGTGGCGCTCCCATCTTCGCCTACGTACGCGCAGACCATTGTGCAATTAACGAGCGCGGCATCATCAGGCATCCGGACCTGGTTGTGGTCGCCGACGATACCCTGGTCGGTATGCCCGCTGCCGGTGTAACTGAGGGAGTGAACGAAAATACTCTGCTGTTGATCAACAGTCACGAAAGCGCGCGAACCTGGGCCCGGCGCCTCAACACGCGGGCCAGGATCTTGATTCTGACTGCGATGGACGAGGTCGAAGATCGTGCCGAGCTGCCTTATATCGGCAGTCGCTGCGCGGCTGCGGCCGCGGTGCTATGCGGGGTGATTTCCCGCGACCTGCTACTCGCAGCCCTGAATGAGGAGCTCGCGCATCTGCCTGACGAAGTGGTTAAAAAGAATCGCGATACCGCGGTGGACGTGTTCGAGAATATGGCCGGGGAGGTCGGTCTGGTTAGCCAGGGCGGCCAGCAAACGGCGAACGATTATGTCAGGCCGGCATGGATCACGCTGCCCTTCGAAAGCGCGGAGATTTCAAATCTCGCCGTTCACGCCGGCGCTACCAGCGTCCTGGTTCGAACCGGCCTTTGGCGCACCATGCGGCCAGTTATCGATTACGACAAATGCAACGGCTGCTGGTGGATATGCAGCACCTATTGCCCCGACGGCACGATCGACGTAGGCGCCGACGGATTCCCGCAAATCGATTACCAGCATTGCAAGGGTTGCCTGGTGTGCGTCGCGCAATGTCCGCCGCATGCGATCGCATCGATATCCGAGCAGCTTGCACGCGAGCAGGAAAACGAGGTGGCTTCATGACACGCAAACTCGTTACCGGCAATAGCGCGGCGGCCTGGGGCGCCAGGCTGGCAGGGGTCGACTATATCCCGGCATTTCCGATTACGCCGCAAACCGAAATCATCGAGGATCTGGCCGCCTGGATAGACCGGGGCGAAATGGATGCCCGCCTGGTAACGCTCGAATCCGAGCATTCGATGATTACCGCCGCCGGCAGCGCGGCCTCCTCCGGCGTGCGCGCGTTTACCGCTACCTCGAGCCAGGGCCTGCTCTACGGCATGGAAATGATTTATACCGTTGCCGGCTGGCGTACTCCCTTCGTCCTCGTCAATGTCTCACGCGGGCTGGCTTCACCGATTACGCTGGAGTCGGATCATAATGACATCATGGCCGCGCGCGACAGCGGTTTTGTGCAGATCCACTGTGCCACCTGCCAGGAAATTGCAGACGGCGTCCTGCTAGCCTACCGTCTGGCCGAGCATCCACAGGTTCGCGTTCCCGCGATCGTCAACCTCGATGGTTTTTATCTCTCTTTCACGCGCGAGCCGGTCGACCTGGCCGACGCCTCGAAAGCGCGGGCTTTCGTCGGTGAGTACGACCCTGAAAACCTGCAATTTCGGGGCAATAGCCCGCTCAGCCAGGCGATGGCCGTGCTGGGAGGCGGCCCCTACTCCTATTTTCGATACCAGGCGCATCTTGCGCTACAGCAGGCACTGGCGGTGTACGACGAAATCGCCGATGAGTTCGCCGAGATTTTCGGCCGCCGTTACCAAATGATCGATTGCTACCGGATGGAAGACGCCGAATACGTTTTCGTCATGCTGGGGTCTTTTTCGACCAAGGCACGCGACGCGGTAGACAGCCTGCGTGCCGCCGGATGGAAAACAGGCCTGTTGCGACCGCGCCTGTTTCGGCCATTTCCACAGGCGCAGATCAGGCAATTGCTGCAAGGCCGCCGTGCCGTTGCCGTGATCGATCAGAATATCTCGATGGGCATGGGCGGCGTATTACACAGTGAATTTACCAGTGCGCTTTATGGCACCGGCGACGCTCCCCTGGTGGCGAGTTACATCGGCGGACTGGGTGGCCGCAATATTAGTCAGCAGGAATTTTTTGCCATTGCAAACGAGCTGGAACAAGCCTACGAGGAAGGTGCAGCACCACCACCGCGCCTGCTTTACACAGAGGAAGAACTAACCGAAATGCGTAAGCTGCAGGCAATCGCGCAGGCGGAACACGCGCAAATTCACCACAACTGAGGCTGCAACTATGACCCGGCAATCAACCCTGCATTTTCATCGCATGAAAGATATGCCCTCCAGCCACCTGCTTGGCACCGGAACGCCGATGTGCGCGGGTTGCGGCGGTCTCGAAACCCTGCATACGCTGTACGATATCCTTGGCGACAAGACGGTATTTGTGAACGCGGCAGGATGCATGACGCTGTTATCGGTTTATCCGTTTACGCCGTTTCGCGGTGGCTGGTTGTATACCGCGATGGCGTCGGCGCCGGCGGGCGCGCAGGGCGTGCGCGACGCCGTCGATATCCTGTTGCAAAAGCATAAGCTGCAGGCCGACGAAGACGTCGAGGTTGTCGTCATCACCGGCGATGGCGCGGCCTATGGCATGGGCCTGTCAGCCACTTCGGCGGCGATGGATCGCAAGCTGGACTTTATCTACCTGTGTTACGACAACGAAGGTTACGGCAATACCGGCCAGCAATACTCGGCCGCCACCCCGCATGCCGCCATTACTTCGACCAGCAAGGGATCGCGGGGCTACCCGGGATACAAGAAGGATTTGTTTTCGATCTGGGCGGCGCATAATCCGGCTTACGTGGCCACGGTAATCGCCGCCGAACCGCTGGACCTGGCGAAGAAGATCGAAAAGCTGCAATCGTTGAGTGGACCGCGCATGCTGATATCACTGGCCCCCTGCCCCACCGGCTGGGATTACGATCCGCAACTCAGCGTCGAAATCGGGCGACTCGCGGTGCAAACCGGCGTCTGGCCGTTGAAGGAGTTCATCGACGGCGAGCTGCGCCACACAAGGGTGCCAAAGCAGCGAAAACCTGTCGACGAGTATCTCAAATTGCAGGGGCGTTTTCGTCATCTGTTCGAGCCGCGGTACGACAGCGGGGCTATCGCGGAAATCCAGGCTCGCATCGACGAATACTGGGCTCGCGTCGTGAGCTAATGGTTGCGCTTACGCACAGCTATTGCCACCAGGGAGGAGAGCTTCCGCTAATCGGATCGACGATCGGCGAACATTTCCTGTCTATGGTCGACAGATTTCCCGACCACGAGGCCCTGGTCTCGTTACCGCAACAGCGTCGCCTGACCTACTCGCAGCTGCGTGACAGTATCGACCGCGTGGCTCGCGGGCTGGTAAATCTCGGTTTCAATCGCGGCGATCGCGTCGGCATCTGGTCTACCAACAATATCGAGTGGTTGCAGGTGCAGATGGCCACCGCCCGTATCGGCGTGATCCTGGTAAACATCAACCCCGCCTATCGGCCCCGCGAGCTCGAATTTGCGCTGCAACAATCACAGTTGCAGGGGCTTTTCGTGATTCCGCGGTTCCGCAGTAGCGACTATATCGGCATGCTGCTGGAACTGATTCCCGAGATGCGGGATTCGGGTCCCGAAATCAGAGCATCGGCATTCCCTTGTCTGCGACGGGTCATTCTCTACGATCCGGCCGATAGTGAAGAAACCGAATTACCGGCGCCTGGATTCACCCGCTGGCAGGAACTGGTGTCCGCAGGTGAAAAAGTCTCGCGGGACGAACTGCAAAACCTGAGCAGGCAACTGGATCGAGACGACGTGATCAACATCCAGTACACCTCGGGCACCACGGGATTTCCCAAAGCGGTGATGCTGAGCCATCACAACATTCTCAACAATGCCTGGTTCGCCGCACAAGCGATGCACTTCGGCGCGCGGGACAGGCTCGCGGTTGCAGTCCCCTTTTACCATTGCTTCGGCATGGTGCTGGCCAATCTGCTATGCCTGTCGGTGGGCGCCTGCATCGTAATCGGTTGCGAACACTTCGACGCGATGCGGATACTGGATACAATATCACGTGAAAAATGCAGCGCGATTCACGGTGTACCGACCATGTTCATCGAAATGCTCGAACGAGAGGATTTCGCCAGTTTCGACCTGTCCAGCCTGCGCACCGGCATCATGGCAGGCGCGCCCTGCCCACCCGAACTGATGACCCGGGTTATCGAGGACATGCATTGCGCGGATATCCTGATCGGTTACGGCGAAACCGAAGCCTCGCCGCTAACCCACCTGACGACAGCAGACGACAGTTTCGAAAGACGCATCGAATCCGTCGGCCATAATCTGCCACATCAGGAAGTAAAAATTATCGATACCGACAGCCGGACGACCGTCGCGATCGGCCAGGTCGGGGAAATCTGTTTTCGAGGTTACCACGTCATGCGGGGCTATTACGGCGAAGCGGACAAAACGGCGCAAGCCATTGACGCGGCTGGCTGGCTGTATTCGGGCGACCTCGGTACCATGGACCAGCAGGGATATGTGCGCATTACCGGGCGACGCAAGGAGATGATTATCCGCGGCGGCGAAAACATATATCCGCGCGAGATCGAGGATTATTTGTTCACCCACCCCAAAGTTGCCGAGGCGGCGGTGTTCGGGGTGCCGGATAAACGCATGGGTGAACAGGTGGCAGCCTGGATACAATTGCATGCCGGCGAGAACATGACCGCCAGCGAGATTCGTGACTTTTGCAAAGACAAAATCGCCTATTTCAAGATTCCCGAATACATTCAGTTTGTCGACGAGTTCCCGCTGACGGTTACCGGAAAGCTGCAGAAATTCAAAATGCGCGAAGCCATGGTGGAACGGCTGCAGCAAGCGGGCCGGCAACAGGGTTGAGATTGGTCTGATCCGATCGGCAAATAGTGATCCAAATCAGGATTACGATTGACACCAGTCAGTGTAAGCGGATGATTTTTCTGTGATAGTTGTACCAACGAGTCATTGGAGAACAGGACAATGCCGGCACAAAAGCTGAAACAGATGCTGGACGAGCTCAATATTAAATACATCAGCATTAATCACTCCCCGGCCTATACCGCGCGTGAAACCGCTGCCTCGACATTCGTGCCAAGGCGCGAATTTGCGAAAACCATCATCGCCGATCTCGATGGGGTGAAAGTCATGGCGGTGGTATCCGCGTCACGCCATGTGGATATTGCGGGTCTGCGCAGCCTGGCGACCGCTAACGAGGCCCGCCTGGCCACCGAGGACGAGTTCAAATCGTTATTTCCTGACTGCGAGCTCGGCGCGATGCCTCCGTTCGGATCGCTTTACCAGATGCCGGTTTACGTGGACAAGATGGTTACCGAGGTAGATGACCTTTGCTTCAACGCCGGTTCGCACGAGCAAATCATGCGCATGAGTTGCGCCGATTATCTGCGATTCGAGCAGCCCGTTGTCGGTGTGTTCGCGGTCAAGGAATAGTTACCGCGGCGGCAATCGAGGCATCTGCTGAGCACAGGCAAGACCCGGGATTCAATCCTCATCGAGGCTGCCGAAAACCCGGCGTAGCAGCTGCGTCGTGCGAGCACGCGGATTGGCGCGGATATTGGCTTCTTCTTTTGCGATCAACAGAAACAGGCCGTCGATCGCCCTGTCGGTGGCGTAGGACTCGAGGTCGGGATCGATTTTTTTGACCAACGGTATCTGGTTGTATTTACTGACGATATCGCCGTAGTAGCGGGTCGCGCTGGTTTGCTGCAGCTTTTCGCTAACCACCGGGCGAAACTGTTTACGCAGCTCTGGGCCCGTACTGCGCACCAGGTAGCGGGTGGCGGCATCGACTTCACCGTTTAGAATTTCGAAAGCATCGCGAATCGTCATCGACGTGATTGCCTTGATAAATATCGGCTTTGCCTTTGCCGCCGCCATTTCCGCACTGCGATTGAGCTGCCTGACGAATCGATCGACATCCTTGCCGAGCCCGATCTTACGCAGGGCCTTCTCTACCTGCTTCAGCTCGGCCGGAAACGGAATCACGAGTTCGGGATTACCCAGGTAGCCATCCCTTGCCGAGGCCACCGCTGCGCCGCGCGAGATGCCTTTGGATAAGGCATCCTTCAATCCGGCGCTCACCTCTGCCTGAGACAGCGGCACTTCCTCGATGCTGGCATTGAGAACTTCAATAGTTTCGCGCAGGTCTTTTTCCGAGCAGCCCGTCATCGCCAGCATCGCCAGGCACAGAATCAATCGTTTCATGTCAGTCCTTACAGGTAGTCAATAATTTCGCCAAGGCCCTCGACCCTGATATCGGTGTACTCCGACCAGTCAAAGTCGCCGCGACGTGTATCGACGTGTATGGTCGCCACGCCGGCGCCCTTGCCGGCTTCCAGGTCATAGAGATAATCGCCCACCATGACCGAATCGTCCGCATCCGCGCGCCAGAATTCGAGCAGGCGCCTGACCCCGTCGGGGGACGGCTTGGGAATACAGGCATCGCGGTCGAGGATATGCTCGAGCGGGAAAAAATGCTCGAGGCGGCAGGCATGCAGGGTTTGCTTGACCACCGGCATGGTATTGCGCGTCAAAATCGCCAGCTGCCGGCCGTTTTCGTGCAATTTCTGTAACAACTCGGCGGCGCCCTGCATCACCGAGGCCTGGCCGGCATAGTAAAACTCGAGCTCGTTGAGCGTTTCCCAAAGCGGCGCCGCCTGCTCCGCCGGCATCGCGTGCAGCGCTTCCAGAATCGGGGTTTCAGGCGCCAGCCCCAGTTCGCGGCGAATATGCTCGAAATCGTGCGCGCTGACGGTCAGGGTGCCGTCGAGATCGAAAATCCAGTGATTGCGATGTTTTAACAGGTTCGGGGCCAGCATAGCGCTCGGAAACGTTGGGAAATCGGACAAATCGATGTAGTATCGGCTGCCCGGGATAACTCAAGGGAGTCAAAATGACCATTCAAGTGGGCGACAAATTACCTTCAATCGAGGTGCAATACAAGACCGAAGACAATGTACAGACGATAAACACCGATGATCTGTTTGCCGATAAAAAGGTAGTGCTGTTCGCTTTGCCCGGCGCCTTTACCCCGACCTGCTCGGCCGCGCATCTGCCCGGCTACGTGGTCAACGCAGACAGGCTGTTCGACAAGGGCGTCGATCTTATCGCCTGCCTGTCGATTAACGACGCACATGTCATGCAGGCCTGGGGCGAGCAGCAGAATGTCGACGACCGCGTAATGATGATCGCCGACGGTAATGGGGATTTCACCCACGCCATCGGGATGGAGATCGACCGCAGATCGGTCGGAATGGGGATTCGTTCGCAACGCTACGCCATGATTGTCAAAAACGGCGTCGTCGAACAGCTCAATCTCGAAGCACCCGGCGCGTTCGAGATCAGCGACGCCGAAACCATGTTGCAAGGCCTTTGAAGAGCGCTCGCGATGCCTGAACAAAAAGGACCCAGCGAATTCGTCGAAGCCGCCTACAACCTCGACGACGAAGCCGGCATGGTCGAGTTTTACCGCAAATGGGCCGAGGACTACGACCACCAGATGCTCGACCAGCTGGGCTATACCTCGCCCACCAAAATCGCCCAACACCTGGCCGAGCATTTGCCGGACAGCGGCGCGACCGTGTTCGACGTCGGCTGCGGTACCGGGTTGACCTGCGTGTATCTCGCCGAAAAAGGTTACACCAGTCTCGACGGCATCGACCTGTCACCAGACATGGTGCGTGTCGCCGCACAGCGCGGGATATACCGCGAGCTGCTGGTAGGCGATGTCAACCAGCCGCTGGAGCGCGAGAATGCTAGCTACGACGGCGTTATTTCCTCTGGCACCTTCACCCATGGACACGTCGGCCCGCAACCGCTGGACGAGATTTTTCGCATTCTCAAGCCCGGCGGAATCCTCGCCTGTACGGTGCATAAAGATCTGTGGGAATCGATGGGCTTTAAACAAAAACTGGATCAACTGGTCGACGCCGGCAGCGCGCTGCGCCTGACCCAGCAACTGGACAGTTATTACCGTGACGGCCCACCCGAGGGCTGGTTTTGCGTTTATCGTAAATCTTCTTGAACGGGCTCGCTAACCTGGATGAAATGCTCCAGCAGGCTGGTCAGGTAACTGCCGGCGGGCAGGCGTAACTGCAGGCGCAGGTTTTCCTCGCTTTCGTCCAGCTCATAGTCGAAGTCCTCTACCGCGGCCCGCAACGAGCGCATCTGGCGGGCCACGCCCTGGCGATCGAGGCAATCCGTGATTTCACCATGTTCGGCGAACACTTGCTGCTCGAGTTCGAGGGCTTTGGCGCCGAGCTGGCTGCCTCCCTTACCGTAAAGACTGGCGGTGCTGGAGATGTCCATCTCGGCAAAACGCTGCGACAGCGTCGCATCCAGCGCCTGGCTGAAAATCGAATGACTGCCGCGCAGCATGAACACGTCGCCGTCCAGCGGTTGCGCCCAGCAACCCAGGGAAATCCGCCGCGACAGCACCTGGTTGAACAGGAAACTGCGCAACGAGGATAGCAGTATACTTCGGCGCGCGCGTTTGAGGCCGCGACGGTCAAGCTGCTTCAGTGCCTGTGCGACATTGTCCTGGTCGCGGCCGAAGCGCTGCGCGCCAAAATAATTGGCAATGCCGCCACTGGCGATCGCATCCAGCTGCAGCCTGCTGTCGGCGGAAAATCCTTTTACCTGGCGTACGCGGATACGGAAAAAATTGGATTTGTGGCTGCCGCGCCGCAATTTGCTGCGGTTTCGCTGCGCGCGCAATACCCGGTAAGCATCGCCGTCGACAACCGTCGAGTCCGCGGGCTTGCCGGGCAAATGCAGGCTCAGCCACTGCGTGGTGAGCGCATTTTTGTCCTTCAGCCCGCTATAGCCGATCAGCCGCGGGTGAATCGAATAATCCCTGGAAATCCTGTCGATCAGCTGCGGCGTGCTCAATCCA
>CALJQI010000150.1 GCA_937980285.1 uncultured Gammaproteobacteria bacterium
GGCGCGCTATCGCGAACGCGAGCAGCTGGTGGCCGAATTCAGGCGCCAGTTTGCGCTGCTCGAAGCCGACGCCCTGCTCTACCCGAGCGTCGCCTGCGTGCCGCCGACGATCGCCGAAACCGAGGATGAAGACAATGCGCGACGCGTTAACCTGCGCTGCCTGCGCAACACCGCCACGGTCAACTACTTCGACGGCTGCGCGATCAGCCTGCCCTGCCACGACGCCGGCGCGGCGCCGGTGGGCCTGATGCTGTCGGCAAAGAACGGCGACGACGACAGGCTGTTCCAGATGGCGGCCGCCATCGAGAGCGCGATAGCCCGAAGTTAACCGGGCCTAGATTTCCACCGCCAGGCGTACCGCCTCGAGCACGGCTTCCTCGACACTGCGCGGCGCCAGGGCGTCGCCGATTCGGGAAACCTCGAGGCCGTCGATGGAATCTATCCAGTCGCAGTCGCGGCTGGCGCGCGCGGCGAAACAGCTGACAACCGTATCCACCGCTTCGCAAACAATGGCCTCGCCGCTGGTCATATGCTCGAAGAAGGCGCTGCCCGCGGAAGCGCCGTGGAATCGCGCGAAGGGAATCATCTCGACCCCGAGGCCGTGCAGCACGCCGATCCATTGATCGCGCACGATCGCCTGGATCGATTCGCCGGCGACGCTGCCGCCGGACAGCAGGCGCACGTAATGCCCCTCGCGCGCCAGTCGTTCGGCCACCCCGAGACCCGACCAGTCGCAGGACCAGTCGGCAATTACGACGTTGCGACCGGGCCGCGCCTCGCCGCGGATTACTGACCAGGCGTCGACCATATCGCAGCCGTCGACCTCGACCTCGGGCAGGCGCGTGACGGCGCCGGTCGCGACTACCACCCGGTCGGGCGCAAACTTATCCAGCACGGATTGATCGACAGCAGAGTTCAGGCGCACATCCACGCCCGCTCGCTCGAGTTCGCGCTGCAAATTGGTGCTGACGCCGCCGAACTCCGCGCGCCCGGGCAGCGCCGCGGCCAGGTTTACCTGCCCGCCCAGGACAGTCTGTTTTTCATGTAACTCGACATCATGCCCGCGCTCGGCGGCGACCGCCGCGGCCTTCATGCCGGCGGGACCGCCGCCAACGACCAGGACTCGCCGGCGCCGGGCCGCCGGCCGCGGCTCGCCCAACTGCCGTTCGCGTCCGCTGGCGGGATTCTGGATGCAGGAAACCGGGTAATGCGCCAGCCGGTGACCGACGCAGGCCTGGTTGCAGCCAACGCAGGCGCGAATGTCCTCCGCCCGCCCCTGCGCCATCTTGTCGATAAATTCGGGATCGGCGATCAGGGCGCGCGCGAGACCGACCATATCCGCCTTGCCGGCATCGACGATTTGCGCCGCCAGCTGCGGTTGATTGATGCGCCCCGCGACCAGAACCGGTTTCGACACCGCCTGCTTTAACCGGGCGGCGTCATCGGCGACAAAACCGGGCGCCACCGACATCGGCGGGAATACGTGTATCCAGCCGTCGGGTGCCGACGAAGAGCCCGAGATAACGCTGAAGTAATCGACGTTGCCGTCGGCTTCCAGCGCCTGGCAAACGCGAATCATTTCCTCCGCCGGCATGCCTTTGCCGGTCTTCTCGTCCAGCGTGATACGTATGCCCAGCGTTTTATCGCTGCCGATGCGTTGACGGCTGCGGTTTAACACTTCGCGCAGGAATCGCATGCGGTTATCCAGCTTGCCACCGAACTCGTCATCGCGCAAATTGGTTTGCGGATTCAGAAACTGCGCGATCAGGTAACCCATGCTGGCCAGTATCTCGACGCCGTCGAGTTCGGCATCGGCGAGACGCCCGGCGGCGTCGACGTAGCTCTCGATCAGTTCCCAGACCATATCGTTCGGCATCGGCACCGGCACCACTCTATAGCGCTCGTCCGGCATGTCCGAGGCGGAGTAACTCAACGGGCGCGAACCGTCATGGCTCAGGCGTACCCCGCGGCCTGCATGAAACAGCTGTCCGAACACCGGCGTGCCCTGTTCACGACAGCCGAGCGCCAGTCGATTCAGGCCTTCGACGATGCGGTCGCTGCCGGCATAAAGAAAGGCTTCCTCGAAGCCGTAGCTCGGGTGTACCGTCATGCTCTCCATGATGATCAAACCCACGCCGCCGCGCGCGCGCGCCAGGTGATAGGCGATCAGGTCATCGGTTACCACGCCCTGGCGGCCCAGCGTGGTGCCATGCGGGGGGTTGAAGATGCGATTACGCAGCCGGGTCGGCCCGAGGGTTACCGGTTGCAGCAGGCTGTCGAACATTTTCTCGTCGGCGGTGCGGTTTATGTGCTTATTTAATCGCTTGCAATAGAAAAACACTAGTACTAAATTTTGACATCTCTCTGCTCCCGGTGGGTTCGATCAATGACCCGACTAAGCGCCGCTCAACAACAGGTCCGATCCGACTTTTTGCAACAGGTCGGCGACGGGCGCCTCGACAAACCCGCCGCGGAAGGTTCGGCGCTGCCCAACCTGAGTTACACCTGCGATGATTTTTTCCGCCTCGAGCAACAAACGGTGTTTCGCGACAACTGGGTGTTCGCCGGTTTCGCGCACAGGCTCGAGCGCAGCGGCGACATGCAGCCGGTCGAGATCGCCGGGCAGCCGGTGGTGCTGGTCAGAACGGCCGACGATTCGATCCGCGCGTTTCACAACGTTTGCCGCCATCGCGGCGCCAGGCTGGTCACCGAGTGCCGTAACAGCAGTAAATTCGTCTGCCCGAACCATGCCTGGAGCTACAGCCTCGAAGGCAAGCTGATCGCGCGCCCGCATTTCCACGGCGGCGAACGCCACGATGTCAACAGCTCCGAGTGTCACCGCGCGGACCTGGTCGAAATCCGCAGCGCCACCTGGCACGACTGGGTGTTCGTCAATATCGGCGGCGAGGCCGAAGCCTTCGAAAGCTGTATCGCGCCGATCAGCGCAAAGCTCGAGGGCTACGACCTGACTGCGCTGCGCTTTGCCGATGCGCTTGAATTCGAACTCGCCGCCAACTGGAAGCTTGCGATCGAAAACTTCATCGAACCCTACCACGTGTTTTCCTGCCATCCGTGGCTGAACGGCTTCGTCGGCATGGACGAGCGCGTGGCGCCGACTTTCGAGCGCCGGGTATTGAGTTGCGGATACGAGTTCAAGGCGACCGACCCGGCGCGCGGCGGCGAGCTTCCCTGGTTTCCCGGCCTGCCGCCGGAAAAACAGAATCGCGGCGACTGGTTCGTGCTGTTTCCTAATTTCGCCTTCGAAATATTTCCCGACCAGGTCGACGTGTTTGTCGCCTGGCCGCAGGCAGCCGATAGTTGTCGCGAGACCATTGCGCTTTACTTCGTCGGTGACGGCGCCAGCGCGGAAAAGTATAGCGATGCGCGGGCGCACGTGATTCAAAACTGGAACGATCTCAATCACGAAGACATCGGCGTGGTCGAACGCATGCAAAGCGGGCGCAATTCGGAAGGCTTCGATGGCGGCGTGCTGTCGCCCTACTGGGACCCGGTGCTGCAGCAGTTTGCGCGCCTGCTTGTCGAGTCGGTCGGCGAGGAGCCTGTCGGCGGAACTTGATACAGGTCAATACGAATCAGGGCGCAAGGGGTAGGCTATACGCCAATGCTAATTAGAATGCCCGTGATGTCCAAAGCGCCCCTGTTTCAGGAAGACCTGATTAATCGATACGACAAACCGGGACCGCGATACACTTCCTATCCACCGGCAAGCGAGTTCCACGAGCAGGTCGGCGAATCCAATTTTCGCGACTGGGCCAGGCTCAGTAACGAGGAATTGATTCCCAAACCGCTGTCGCTTTACTTTCATATCCCGTTTTGCAGCTCGATCTGCCACTACTGCGCCTGCAACAAGGTCGTCACCGGG
>CALJQI010000151.1 GCA_937980285.1 uncultured Gammaproteobacteria bacterium
TGCGCGACTTCCCTGTCGCGCAACGCCCCCGAAAAGCCTCGCCAATAGCTGTGCCTCATTGTTTCGCGCAAGTTTGTGTTGTTCGATTCGGTCGGTTTTGATGATCAGCGTAGTTCCGGGTCAGATGTGAATGGCGCTTACTTAGGCCTGACCTGACGTCATTGCGAGCGCAGCGAAGCAATCTTCAGCTAACTTGCAGTCATTTGGGAGATTGCTTCGCTGCAGCCAATGCGTTTGCTGCGCTCACGGGCTGGGCCCCGCTCGCAATGACTCGCTTAAGTAAGCGCCTTTTGCGACCCCCGCCCCGAAGCTGCCCTGGGATCTATTCGAAAATTAGAAAAACTGTCCGCGCCGTCGAAGGGATTGTCTAAAGACGGGAGATCAGGTCAGGCTGGCGCGGGCGTGATCGATGTAGATGCCGCGCAGCTTGCGGGTTAGTTCGCCGGGCTTGCCGCCGCTGATCTGGCGGTCGTCGATTTTGACTACCGGCAGGATGTAGCTGGAGGCGCCGCTGATGAAGGCCTCGTCCGCGCCGAGCGTCTCGTCCAGCGTGAATCGGTTTTCCACCAGGCGCAGACCGTGCCTGTTGCACAGCGCGACCACCGCGCGGCGGGTGACCCCGGGCAGGATATCGTTGCTCAATGGTCGAGTCAGGATCAGGTCTCCCTTGATGATAAAAAAGCTGGTGCTGCCGCATTCGGTGACATAGCCGTCGGCGTCGACCATCAGCGCCTCGTAGGCGCCGGCGTCGGCGGCGGCCTTTTTCGCCAGCACCTGCGCCAGCAGGTTGACCGACTTGATGTCGCGCCGCGCCCAGCGGATATCGGCGGTGCTGGCCAGCGTGACGCCGCTTTCGGCGGCCTGGTTTTCAACCGCGGCCTTGGGCTGGGTGAACATGAAAATGGTCGGTCGAATATCCTCGGGCCATACGAAATCGCGTTCGGCTTCGCCGCGGGTTACCTGCATGTAGACCAGGCCTTCGTCGAGCCGATTGAGTTCCACAAGTTTGCGAAAGGCATCGAGGATTTGCGCCTGCTCGAGCGGTGACTCGATCGCCAGCTTGTGCAGCGAATTGAAGTAACGCTGCATATGGTGTTCGAAGTCGACCAGCTTGCCGTCGAGCACGCCGGCAACCTCGTAGATGGCGTCGCCGAAGTTGACGGCCCGGTCGAAGATAGAGATTTTGGCCTCATCGGCCGGCAGGTAATCGCCATTCAGAAATACAATACGGCTCATTCGAATACACACCTTTTTTATTAACGTGGTTCGGCATAAGGCATCCCGCTCCGGCAGAGCACGAAATACGCTAAATTGTGATTTTACGGTTTTCTTCATATTTCAATCACTTGCGTGATTAAAATATGCCGGCAGACCCCTGTGCCACAGGAATCTCCGTAAATTGCAGAGATTCCTCAAACAAAATGCTAGCATACTTCGCATGTCACAGACTCGCCGCCAACAACTAGCCGCGCGCTTCCGCGAATTCCTGCCGGGCGAAAGCGTTATCGACCAGCCGACCTCGCTCGCCGCCTACGAATGCGACGGGCTTTCCGCGTATCGCCAAAAGCCGTTGCTGGTGCTATTGCCGCAAGACACGGCGCAGGTGCAGCAAATCATGCGCCTGTGTCACGAGCAACGCCTGCCGGTAGTCAGCCGCGGCGCCGGTACCAGCCTGTCGGGCGGCGCCCTGCCGCACGCCGAAGGCGTGGTGCTGAGCCTGGCGAAGATGAACCGCATACTGCAGGTCGACGAATTGTCTCGTAGCGCCGTTGTCGAGCCCGGCGTTCGCAACCTTGCGATTTCGGAAGCGGTACAATCGAAGGGGCTTTACTACGCGCCCGACCCGTCGTCGCAGATCGCCTGCTCGATCGGCGGCAACGTCGCCGAAAACGCCGGCGGAGTGCACTGCCTGAAATATGGCCTGACCCTGCACAACATACTTGCGCTCAAGGTAGTCGGCGCCGACGGCGAGCTGTTCGAAATCGATCAACGCTGCCTGCACAGAGACGGTTATGACCTGATGCCGCTGCTGGTGGGTTCCGAGGGTATGCTCGGCATCGTCGTCGAGGTTACCGTCAAGCTGCTGCCGATACCGCGTTGCGCACGCGTGGTGATGGGCGTATTCGACTCGATCGAGGCAGCCGGTAACAGCGTCGCCGCGATCATCGCCGAGGGTATCATTCCCGCCGGCGTCGAAATGATGGACAACCCGGCGATTCGCGCCGCCGAGGATTTTGTGCACGCCAACTACCCGGTCGAGGCCGAGGCGATCCTGATCTGCGAGCTCGACGGCACCGAGGAAGAAGTAGTTGCGCAGATCGAACTGGTGGAGCAGGTGCTCAACAAGGGCGGCGCGGTCGAAACCCGGCTCGCCAAAGACGAAGCCGAGCGCCTGCTGTTCTGGTCCGGGCGTAAGGCCGCGTTTCCCGCGGTCGGCCGAATTTCTCCCGATTACTATTGCATCGACGGCACCATTCCGCGCAAGGCGCTGGCGGCGGTGCTAACCGGCGTGCGCGAGCTTTCCGAACACTACGGCCTGCCGGTGGCCAACGTGTTTCACGCCGGTGACGGCAACCTGCACCCGTTGATCCTGTACGACGCCAATAACGAGGGTGAACTCGAGAAAACCGAAGAGCTGGGCAGCAAGATTTTGCAGTTGTGCATCCATCATGGCGGCACCATTACCGGCGAACACGGTGTCGGCATAGAAAAAATCGGCGAAATGTGCATCCAGTTCAGCGACTCCGAGCGCAACCAGTTTCATGCCCTGCGCGAATGTTTCGACCCGCTGAAAATTCTGAATCCGGGCAAGGCGATTCCGACACTGGCGCGCTGTGCCGAACACAACGCGATGCACGTGCACGACGGCAAGCTGCCGTTTCCCGAACTGGAACGTTTTTAATGACCGACATTTTAGACGTCAGCATCGAAGAAGAGCTCTGCACCCAGGTCAGGGCGGTTGCCGCCAATGGCGGGGAAATCGAGATCATCGGCGGCGGCAGCAAGCGTTTTTACGGTGAATCCATCGAAGCGCTGCCGATAGACGTTTCCGGGCATAGCGGCATTATCGACTACGATCCCGCCGAACTGGTGATTACCCTGCGTGGCGGTTGCAAGCTGGCGGAAGTCGAAGCGCTGCTGGCGCAAAACCGCCAGATGTTCGGTTTCGAACCGCCCTGTTTCGGCGAGGACGCCACCATCGGCGGCATGGTCGCGACCGGCCTGGCGGGTCCGAGGCGCGCCTGGGCGGGCAGCATCCGCGACTTTGTTCTGGGCGTGAAACTGCTGGACGGGCGCGGGCAGGTGCTGCAATTCGGCGGCCGCGTAATCAAGAACGTGGCGGGTTTCGACGTATCGCGCCTGATGGTGGGCGCCCTCGGCACGCTGGGCATTATTCTCGAGGTTTCGATCCGGGTTATTCCGCTCAGCGAGACCGAACTGACGATCGGCTACGAGCACGCCAGCGCGGACGAGCATATTCGCTGGATCAACGAGCTTGGTCGCGAGCCTTTCCCGATTACGGCGTCGCTGTGGCACGATGGCCGCAGCCTGCTGCGATTGTCGGGTAGCGAGCAGGGCGTGTCGCAGGCGGCGGCGCAGCTTGGCGGTGACGCGATCGAAACCGACTGGTCGCAGGTTAAGGAGCAACGGCTCGAGTTTTTCGATAGCGGGTTGCCGCTAAGCCGAATCTCGCTGCCGCCGGCGAGCCCGGACATGCTGCCGGCCGAATCGCAATTGATCGAATGGGGCGGCGCGCAGCGCTGGTGCCGCGGCGAAATCGATGTCGACGCCCTGCGCGAACGGGTCGGCGTCGTCGGCGGCAACCTGTGCGCTTTTCGTCGGCACGCCGACGGGGTGCCGATGTTTCATCCACTACCGGCGGCGATGCTGAAATTGCAGCGTAACATCAAGTCAAGTTTCGATCCGGCCGCTGTCTTCAACTCCGGCAGGATTTATCCCGGTCTATAAATGCAAACCAATCTCGCGGCAAAAATTCAGCAGGGTAGCCATGCCGAAACGGTAGAGGCGATTCTGCGCAAGTGTGTCCACTGCGGTTTTTGCAACGCCACTTGCCCGACTTATCAATTGCTCGGCGACGAGCTCGACGGCCCGCGCGGGCGCATCTACCAGATGAAGCAGTATTTCGAAGGCGAGCCCGCCAACGGCGAAATGCTCAAACACCTCGATCGCTGCCTGACCTGCCGCGCCTGCGAAACCACCTGTCCATCCGGCGTCACCTACAGCCACCTGCTGGAGATCGGCAGGGAGGCCATCGAGCGGGAGTTGCCGCGCCCGGCCTGGGACCGGTTGCGCCGTAAGGCGATCGTGCGTTTCATCAACTCGGGCTGGCTGTTCGCGCTGTCGATTCGTCTCGGCCAGCTGCTCGCGCCGCTGCTGCCGGCAGGGATCAGGCAATCGGTACCGTCAAAACAGACGGCGATAACGCGCAGCGCCGGATCGCATCAGCGCAAGATGCTTATGCTCGCGGGCTGCGTACAACCGACCCTGGCGCCGAACACCAACGGCCGCGCGATCAATCTGCTCGACAAACTGGGAATCGAGGTTATCGAGCTGCCGCAAACGCTGTGCTGCGGCGCCGCCGCGCTGCACACCTCGGAACCCGACTACGGATTGCGCCAGGTAAAAGCGCTGATCGACGCATGGTGGCCGCATATAGCGGCCGGCGCCGAGGCCGTCGTGGTAAGCGCAAGTGGATGCGGCGTCAGCGTCAGGGACTATGGTCGCCTGCTGGCCGACGATCCGGGCTACGCCGACAAGGCGAAAAAAGTCAGCCAGCTGTATCGCGACCTGGTCGAAGTGGTGGAAGCCGAGGTCGACAGATTGCCGGCGGTGTCGAATCCGAAGCGCCGCGTCGCGGTACATACGCCCTGCACCCTGCAGCACGGGCTAGGCCTCAATAACCGGGTCGAAGGGGTGCTGGCAAAGGCCGGCTACGAAATTTGCCGGGTCGAGGAGGCGCACCTGTGCTGCGGCTCGGCCGGCACCTATTCGATGCTGCAACCCGAGCTGTCGGCAAAATTAAGGGAAAACAAGCAAAAGGCGCTTACGGTGGATGCACCCGAGCTCATCGCCACGGCCAACATTGGTTGTCAACTGCAGCTCGCGCAGGGTGCCCGGCTGCCTGTCGTACACTGGATAGAATTGTTGTAAATGTCTCTCGAGTTCAATTAAGTTGTCTCGATAAAAAGGCGTTGCCGGCTGCCCCTCTCATTGCCATCGCTTTGTAATACAGCCCTGCCTTGTTTCCACCGCCGCGTTGAGTGATTGATTATTCGCCTGATGTAGGTTAATTTAATGCAGTTCGCCCGAAGTCTATGGGTGGATAAATACTAATAAAACGAGCAGATACCAATAATTTTATAGCTCTTGAGGACACTTCCAATGAATAAGCTACGATATTTGATCAGTATCGGCCTTATGGCCGTGGCCGGTAGCGCGCTGGGTGCAAATTGCCCGGCGGTAACCGTCGCCGATATGAAAGGCGTCGGGGCCGGTAAGTACCCGCAGCAGTACGACAAGGCAGAGTTCGAAAAGCTCGCCAACTGTACGATGGCGTTTTCCGAAAATCCTGACATCGCCAGTCTGAACGGCAAGATTCGCGGTAATCCGTCGAAATTGCCGCCAGTGGCCGAACGCCTCCCCGAGGAACCCCTGGTGGTGGCGCCTTACGATAGCATCGGTAAATACGGCGGTACCTTCGACGTCATGTCGAATGCAACCGAGGCCGGCACGTCCGACTTCCTCGCGATTCGTCACGTCAACCTGGTGCGTTACTCGGACAATCTACAGACCATTGTGCCGAATGTCGCCAAGGGCTGGGAATGGAACGACGATTTCACCCAGCTGACTTTCTTCCTGCGCAAGGGCCACAAGTGGTCCGACGGCCATCCATTTACAGCGGAAGACGTCAAGTACTGGTATGACAGACTTTCGTTGAATCCGAAGGTTTTTGAAAAGCCGAAAAACTATGTGCTGGTCGCCGACAAGCCGATGACGGTCGACGTCATCGATCCGCAAACCGTGCGTTTCAACCTGCCGGCGCCGAAGCCGGGGCTGCTGGTGCACTTCGCCAACTCCTACGCGCAGGGCTTCCAGCCGAAGCACTTCCTCGGCCAGTGGGATCCTGACCTGAGTCCGGACGCCGACAAGAAGGCGCAGGCGATGGGTTTCAAGGACGGCTACGAGGTGATCTCGAACTACTACGGCAACTCTGACTGGACCGATACGCCGACGCCGATGCTGCGCAGCCCGGACAAGGTCGCCAAAATGCCGAAGGATACGATGCCGACGCTCGAGTCGCACATCCTGATCTCGGAAAGCACCGAGGGCCGTCACCTGGTGGCGAACCCGTATTTCTTCCAGGTAGACACCGCCGGCAACCAGCTGCCTTACATCAGCGAGCAGGACGAGATCTTCGTCAACGAGGACGAGGTGCGTTTGCTCAAGCTGGTCAACGCCGAGGTCGACTTCAAGGCGCAATCGCTGCAGCTGTCGACCGCGCCGCTGCTGCTGGAAAACCAGGAGAAGGGTGACTACTCCGTTCAACTGCGTCCCGAAGTCACGATCGCGGCCTTCGGCATCAACATGACCCACGAAAACCTGGAAAAACGCAAGGTCTTCTCCGATCTGCGCTTCCGCCAGGCGATGTCGGTGGCGATGAATCGCAACGAAATGAACGAGGTTGCCTTCTTCGGCATGGGTGAGCCCAAGCAATATACCGGTTTCACCGATTCGCCCCCGTTCGTCGAGGATAAATGGAAGCAGTACTACGCCCAGTACGATCCCAAGCTTGCCAACAAATTGCTCGACGACATGGGCCTGAAGGATTGCGATGGCGACGGTTTCCGCGATTTGCTGAACTGTGAAAAACTGGTTATCAACCTGCAGTTCTCGGTGCAGGGTGTGCCGGCGGCGATGGTCGAACTGATCGGTCAGCACTGGGCCGCGGCCGGCATCGAGACCACGGTCAAGGAAGTCACGCCGGATGAGTACCGCAGCGCGCAATCATCCAACAAGCTAGATGTCACCATGTGGCGCAATGGTCAGCCGCTTGCGATCGTGCTCGGCACCAACCAGATCTGGGTGCCACCGTATCACGATTATTTCACCGTGCGCACCAACATGCTGTGGGCCGAATGGGTGGATTCGAACGGCGCCAGCGGCGTGGAACCGCCGGATTACGCGAAACAGATGATGAAAGACGTCACCGCGTTTCAATCCGCCACCGTGGGTACGCCGGAATCGGACAAACTGGGTGCACGAATGGTCAAAAACCTGGTCGAAAACCTGTTGTTTATCGGTACGGTTCAGGTGCCGGCGCCGATTTACCATCGCAACGCGCTGAAGAACATCGTCGAGTACACGACCCACTCGTTCGAATACTATCGTTCTTATCCTTACCGTCCGACCCAGTGGTGGCTGGACGGATAAAATCGGCTAGTTGACAATAAATTTGGCTGCGGGCTATCCTTGCCCGCAGCCAAAATAACAAAATCCCCAGGATCGAGAAGTCTTAAGGGGAGCACCGGGGGACGCTAGAGAAACTAATGTTTCACTTCCTACAGTTTGCCGCCACGCGGGCTGCGCTTGCAGTCATTACCCTGATCATGGTGTCGTTCATCGTGTTCAGTTTGATGGAACTGGTGCCGGGAGACTGCGCCGAACGCTACCTCGCCTTTAAAAATACCCAGGGAAGCCAGATATCGGTTGCCGATATCGAAGCCGAGCGTGTCCGCCTGGGGCTGGATAAACCCTATGTAGTGCGCTGGGGCAAATGGATTGTTAACGCCTTTCAGGGAGAATTTGGCGATAGCTGTATTCTGCGCCTCAATATCTCGCAATTGCTGGGAGAAAAGTTCTGGATCAGCCTGGCCATCTGTCTGACTTCACTGCTGGTAGCCTACCTGATTGCGATACCCGTCGGCATTATCTCGGCAACGTCGAAAAGCCCGATCGTCAATAATAGTTTACGCCTGGTAAGCTACCTCGGTCTGGCGATGCCGAATTTCCTGCTGGCGCTGATGATCATGCTGTTCTCGACGGTGGTTTTCGGCGATAGCCTGACCGGGTTGTTTTCCAAGGAATATCGCGATGCCGCCTGGTCTTACGACCGCGTCATCGATTTCCTGTCACGCGCCTGGTTACCGGTATTTATTCTCGGCTGGTCGGCTACCGCATTTGCGATTCAGACTGTACGCGCACTGATGTCCGATGAAGTGGGTAAGCTATATGTGCTCGCCGCCTCCGCCCGCGGCGTTACCGGGCGTCGCCTGCTTTGGCGCTACCCCGCGCGGCACTCCCTCGGCCCGATCATCAACTCCCTGGGTTTCGACCTGAACCGAATCTTCAACGAGTTGCCGATTGTCGCGTTGATACTAACCCTGACGGAAGCCGGGGCCTTGCTGATCGAGGCGTTGGCGCGCTCGAATGACCAGCAGATGGCGGGTGCGATCATATTCCTGCTCACAGCCAGTATCGTCGGCATAAATTTTATCACCGATATCATCCTGGCGTTGACCGATCCGCGGGTTCGCCGCAGCATCCTGGGATAACTGAGATGACCGATACCGCAAGCATCGAAGAAACCGACGCAAACGTAGACCAGAGCCGTAAAGAGGCCTATTTCACAGCCGGCCAGGGGCAGTTGATCTGGTCCCGATTCAAGAAGCAGCGCGCAGCCATGATCGGTGCCGGGGTGCTAATTGTTTTGATCCTGTCGGGATTCTTCGCGCCTTTCCTGACGCCTTATGATCCGACTATCGAGGGCCGCAATGCGGACTACCAGAACGGCGCGCCAAATATTCCGAAGTTCTGGGACGAAAACGGCTTCTCCTTCCGGCCATTTATTTACACCTTTGAACGTACCCGCTCGATCGAAACTAATTTTCGTTGGGTAACCAAGGTAAACAGGGACAAGCGCCGTTACGTGGTTTTGTTTCCGCAAGGCGACGAGTACACGCTGCTGGGGATGAAGTTCAAGACGCATTTATTCGGCGTCGACGAAGGCAAGATCCACCTGTTCGGCACCGATGGCACGGGCAAGGATATCTACTCGCGGACTTTCCATTCAATCAACACTTCGCTCGCGGTGGGTACCATAGGCGTTCTGATCGCATTCGTGCTGGCGTTGATCATCGGCGGCGTTTCCGGTTATTACGGCGGCTGGACTGACTCGGTACTGCAGATGATCACCGATGCGGTGCGAACAGTTCCCGCGATCCCGTTGTTCATGGCCATCGCCGCATTTATCCCGGATACCGTGAGTTCCGAGGGGCGATTTTTTATCATCTCGATAATCCTCGGTTTTATCGGCTGGCCTACATTGGCAAGGCGGGTTCGAACCCACCTGCTGACCGAGCGTAACCAGGAGTATGTGCTGGCGGCACAATTGTGCGGCGCCTCTTCACGCCATATTATCGGGCGCCATCTGTTGCCGAGTTTTACCAGTTATATCATTGTTGACCTGATCATTTCTTTCCCCTACATGGTGCTCTCCGAAACCGCGCTCAGCTTCATTGGACTGGGTTTGAAAGAACCGGTCAATTCACTCGGCGTCATGCTGCAAAACGTGACCAAGGCGGATGTCCTGCTGAATTATCAATGGAACTTCATCCCGGTTTTGTTTTTCATCACGCTGGTGCTCGCCTTCGTGTTTGTCGGTGACGGGCTGCGAGACGCCGCCGACCCGTACGCGGATACCAAGAAATGACGAACCCGCTAATTTCTGTAAAAGATTTAACCCTGCGGTTTAAAACCGACGAGGGCCTGGTCACCGCCGTCAACGACGTGTCTTTCGATATAGCGCCGGGCGAAGTGCTCGGGCTGGTCGGTGAAAGCGGCTCTGGCAAGTCGGTGACGGCGAAATCGTTAATGATGCTCAATGCCGAGAATTCGGTCTACGAAGAGGGTAGCCAGATTACTCTGCGTCTCGATGACGAGGAAATCGACGTATTGTCGTTGAGGCGACCCAGGGAGCAGATGGTTATTCGCGGCGGCGCGATCTCGATGATCTTTCAGGAGCCGATGGCGAGCTTTGCGCCAGCCATTACCATCGGCGACCAGATGGTCGAGCAATTGCTGATCCACTCGGATATGACCGCGGCACAGGCCAGGGAGGTTTCGATCGAAATGCTGACTCGCGTGGGTATTCCGGAACCCGCGCAACGCTTTGGCCAGTATGCCTTCGAATTTTCCGGCGGCATGCGTCAACGCGCGATGATCGCGATGGCGCTGTCGACCAAGCCCAGGCTGCTGATCGCCGACGAGCCGACCACCGCGCTCGACGTCACTATCCAGGCGCAGGTCATCGAATTGATGAAAGACCTGGTACGGGAATTTCATATGTCGATCCTGTTTATAACGCATGATTTAGGCGTGATCGCGCAAACCGCGGACCGTGTCGCGGTCATGTATCTCGGTAACCTGGTAGAAACCGGCACGGTTCGCCAGGTCATCAATTCTCCGGCTCATCCGTATACGCGCGGATTATTAAACTCGCTGCCCAAGCTCGACGATCTCGATGCGCCGCTGACACCGGTGCCGGGCGATATTCCTTCACCGCTGGATCGTCCCTCGGGTTGTGTATTTCATACGCGTTGCGTGGAATCGGATGCGATTGCCGAAAAATGCCGCAATGAAATTCCGTTGACCTCGATCGATGGTGCGAATCACAGGGTCGCCTGTCATCTGGCGGCGCAAGGGGATCAGCCGTGAGTAAAGAGGTGTTGATCGCCGCGCGCGACCTGTCGGTACACTTTCCGCTGAGGGGGCTGGGTTTCGGTAAACGTCCCGTGGTGCGCGCCTGCGAAGGGATTAATATCGAAATCGAGAAAGGCAGCTTTTTCGGCCTGGTGGGGGAATCGGGTTCGGGTAAAACCACACTGGGTCGTGCAATGCTGAAAGCGGCGCCGATTAGCCACGGCGAAGTCATATTTTCGGATGACGAGGTCACCTACGATCTGAGTAGTCTGCAGGGGCCGGAACTCAAAGATTACCGCAAGCGCGCGCAATTGATTTTTCAGGATCCCTATGCCGCGCTCAGCCCGAGAATGACGGTCAGGGACATCATCGCCGAGCCACTGGAGGTCATGGGAATAACCTCGAATCGCGACGAAACCGATGCCAGGGTACGCGAAATCGCCGCCAAGTGCCGACTCAACCTGGAGCACTTGCGGCGTTTCCCGCACGCCTTTTCCGGCGGTCAGCGTCAGCGTATATCGATTGCGCGAGCACTAGTATCGGGCCCCAAGTTCATCGTCGCCGACGAGTCCGTCGCCGCGCTAGACGTATCGATCCAGGCCGACGTTCTCAACCTGCTGAACTCGATCCAGCAAGAGAGCGGTATCACCTTCCTGTTTATCAGTCACGACCTGAGCGTAATCGCGCATACCTGCGACTTTGTCGCGGTCATGTACCTGGGACAGATCGTCGAAGCGGCACCAACGCGCAAGCTGTTTTCCGAAACCGCCCATCCTTACACCAGGGCGCTACTGTCGGCGATCCCGTCGCTGGATCCCGATGATCAGCACGTAGCGCAGAAACTGGAAGGCGAGATCCCGAGCCCGATAAACCCGCCGCCCGGTTGCCGTTTCAATACACGCTGCCCGCATGCCCAGGAACGTTGCCGCAAGGAAGTGCCCGAGTGGCGAGAGGTCAGCGGCGGGCATAACGTGGCCTGTCATTTCTACCAAGAGCTTGCCTGACAGGCGCAAAGCTGATTCCATTGCGGATGTTTCAATTCAGCCCGTTCCAGCATGATAATTGAATCCATCCATGCCGAGTTCGGTGTCCGCATTTCCGGTGTCGACTTGTCCCGTCCGCTGGACGATGAGGAATTTGCCCGCATTGATCTCGCCATTAACCAGTATTCGTTGCTGTTGTTCGAATACCAGCAGATGAACGACGACAGGCATCTCGAGTTTTCCCACCGTTTCGGTCAACTCGAGGAGGAACATGTCAGTTACTACAGTAGCGGCGAAGTGACCTATATCGGGCATATCGGTAATATCGATGCCGATGGCAATATGATTTCAGCTCGCCAGATCAAGTCGTCGACCGGTAACGAGATGTGGCATTCCGACAGCTCGTTTCGAGAAATTCCGGCGATGTATTCGATCCTGTGCGCCTACGAGGTGCCCGCAGAGGCCGGCGAGACCGAGTTTGCCAGTGCGCGTGCGGCCTACCAACGGCTCGATCAGGCGATTCGAGATCGCATCGATGGGCGAGTTGGTATTCACGATTATATCTATTCACGCACCAAGGTCGGCGAGGACGCGGTCACGCAGGGTCAGCGTACTTACATGCATCCGGTGCGTCAGCGCCTGGTGCGACAAAATCCGGTTACCGGCGAAAAGAACGTTTTTGTCGGATCGCATGTCAAGCAGATCGAGGGCATGGCGGATGACGAGGCGAAAGCGCTAATCGAACAATTGATCAAGGAAATAGCGCGGCCGCAATCCGTGTATCGACACCGCTGGCGGGCGGGAGACGTGGTCATCTGGGATAATCGCTGTACCCTGCATCGTGGCTGCGGTTACGATGACGAAAAATATCGCCGGCGCATGCACCAGACCCGGGTGCGGGGGATCTGCCCGTCCATCGCCGAGCCGCTGGATAGCTGAGCGCTGCTAAATCAGGAGTCGTTATCCGTTATCGGTCGCGGACGACCGTCGGCGCCAAGCGCGACAAACTTGAAATTTGCCTGGGTCACCTTGACGGTTCTGCGTGAACGGTCACGCTGCACCCAGGCCTCGACATGAATGTCGAGCGATGTGTTGCCGACATTCTCGATCTGAGTGTAAACGCAAAGGATATCGCCGATCTTGACCGGGCGGATAAAATGCATGCCGTCGAGCGCGACGGTCACGGTGCGGCATTGAGCGCGCTCGCTGGCGCAGATACCGGCGGCGATGTCCATTTGCGACAGCACCCAGCCGCCGAAGATATCTCCGGCCGGATTGGAGTCCGCCGGCATCGCGATGGTGCGGGTGGTGAGTTCGCCTTGCGGTTTGTCGGGCATGTTTTCAGTCCATCAGGAATTAGTGAACTGATTATACAGATTTGCGGCCGCGGACACCGTGCGAACGGCGATCGGCGCGAACGCGATTTTTACTTATCGCGAGTGCCATTATCCGCCAAAGTGGAATTAGCATGCCGGCAGTGCAGGTTTTATACTTAAGCAACATTGGAGGAGAGAGTCATGGCAAAAAACAAAATTATGATACCGCTGAATCAATCGACGCTCAGCCAGAAAATATTACCCAGCGTGGAGCGGTTGTTCGCGGCCGGCGAAAATGAATTGATACTGTTTTACATTACCAGGCCCCCGAGCGCCGCGGGTTTCGGCGAGCCCGATCTGGGGGCCGGATACGTGCAGCTTCCGGGCGACGAGCCGGTAATGCCAACGCTGCACCCGATCTATGCCAGCCAGCAGCAGGACAGCATCAAGGCGCATGTCGAAGCTGAGTTGATGCCGATCACCGAGCGTCTCCGCAATGCCGGTTACGAGGTTTCGGTCAAGGTGGGTTTCGACAAGGACCCGGTGGCGGCAATCCTGCGCGCCATCGACAAGCGCGATATCGACCTGGTTGCGATGACGACCCATGCCCGCGTCGGCGTTACCCGCTTCTTCTTCCGAAATATCGCCGATACCCTGGCTCAACCGGCCAGCGTTCCGGTATTGCTGGTCCATCCTGCCTGAGCACGGGCGGGGTACGGCACCATGACCGATGCAATTATCGGCTGAGCCGGTGGTCGCTAGTGGCCAAGCGACTCGTGCGGCACCGTAGTGTCCGAGCTGCCGAAAATCCAGCCGAAGGCAAAACCGACGGCAAAATAATCGGTGGTTTCGACCAGCGGGCTGTCGTCGAATACCGCGCCATCGAGATTGTCATAGCGGGCAAAGGCG
>CALJQI010000152.1 GCA_937980285.1 uncultured Gammaproteobacteria bacterium
ATTCGAGCCCGCGTGCGATCGCCGTCGCGCTCGATCGAGACATCGCCGCCGTGCAGCTCGATCGCCTCGTTGACGAAGTTGAGCCCGAGTCCGGTGCTTTTTTGCCCGCCGCCCGGGCGCGGCAGCGAGTAAAAACGCTCGAAGATGCGGCTCCAGGCGTAGTCAGGTATGCCCTCGCCGCGATCGACTAGATCGATTTCGACCTGATCGCCGGCGAAACGGCAATCGATCTCGATGACGCCCCCCTCGGGAGAGAAATCGATCGCGTTCTGCAGCAGGTTGGATACCGCCTGGCGCAGCAAAAACCGCTCGCCGCGAACCATAATGCCATCGGCGCAGACAAGCCTTATCTCGAGTTTGCCGTTCAGGCACTCGACCTGGAAGTCCTGCCTGACCTGCTCCAGCAGCGCACCGAGATCGATGGTTTCGACGTCTTCCAGGCGGCGCCTCTTTTCGAGGCTGGCCAGCTGCAGCATGCGCTCGACCAGGTCCTGCATACGCAGCGCCTCGGCACGGATATTTTTGTAAAACTGGTCTCGCTGTTGCGGCGGCACGTCCTCGTCGAGTAACTCGACCGCACCGCGGATCGCGCTCAACGGGCTTTTCAATTCGTGGGTTAGCGTCTGCACGTAGCGCTCGGTGTATTCCTTGCCCTCAAGCGCCTCGCGCATCGACTGCACCGCGCGGCAGACGTCACCGATTTCGTTGCGCCCCAGGTCGGGCGGCTCGATACGCTCGCCCTGGCTGACGCGATTGGCGAAGTTGGCCAGCCGGTCCAGCGGCTGGCTCATCCATCGGTAAATCACGAAACCCAGCAGCAAGGTCGACAACAGCGCCACCAACGCGGCGAAGCGCTGATCGCGGCGCGCCAGGTCGAGGAAACGCCGGATATTGTCTTTCGGCTTGCCGACGCTGACGACGCCGACGATGTTATCCTGTTGCACGATGGGCGCGGCGACAAAAATGGTGACGTCGGCGTCCTCGTCGCTGCCCTGCACGCCGGAGCTGAACGACGAACGCGCGCCGTACTCACCGGCAAGCGTGCGGATAACGTCATTCCACTGCGAGTAGTCCTGCCCGACTTCGCCCTCGTCCACAGAATGAAACACCACCCTGCCATCGGCATCGGTGACATAGACCATCATATCGACGTTGTTTTTTTCCAGCTTGAAAATCTGCGCCCTGAATCGGCGCGCGTAAACCTGGTCGAAAAACTGCTTCAGCCGCTCGCCACCGAGCTCGCCGTCCAGCAACTGGCTGCCAATGCTGGCGGCGAGGATGTTGGCCACATCGACCAGCGGCTCTTCGATGGCCTCGTTGTAGCGCGACTTGAGATCGTCCGACAGCCATTGCGTGAAGCCGAACATCGCCAGGCCGATGATCAGGATGAAAAAGAAAAAGATACGGTTACGAATATTCAATTCGACCAGCTCGCGAAATAGCCTACGCCGCGCTTTGTTTTTATCGGGTCGGCATCGGCATCGATGGCTCTCAGTTTGGCGCGGATGTTTTTGATATGGGTATCGACCGTGCGGTCGAGCCGATGCTCGGGCGCGTCCCACACCCGGTCGAGCAGATGGTCGCGGGAAAATATCTGCCCCGGGCTTTTCAGCAGGATGCCCAGAATCTGAAATTCATGGCGAGTCAGGTCAAGCGCCTGGCCGTGAAACCGTATCGTCCAGCTCGGCTCATCGATGACAAAGGGACCGACGTCGACATCTACGGTATCGCTGCCAGCCTGGACGCGGCGCAGCACCGCGCGCACGCGCGCGGTCAACTCGCGCGGGCTGAACGGTTTTACGATATAGTCGTCGGCGCCCATTTCGAGGCCGGTAACGCGGTCGATTTCTTCGGCTCTCGCGGTCAGAAAAATAACCGGGACCTGCGAAAATGCGCGAATTTCGCGGAACACCTCGAAGCCGTTCAGGTCGGGCAGACCGATATCGAGAATCACGATTTGCGGTGACCCTGCCCTGACCTGCTCGATGGCTTCGCGCCCGGACTGCTTCCACCGTACCGCGTAGCCCTCCGACTCGAGCGCGTAGATCACGGTATCGGCTATGGAGGGCTCATCTTCGATCAGGGTAACGTCCGGTTTGCTCATCGCTGTACCTGGCTAATTCAATTCGGCAAGTTTAAGTCGAAAACACACTACCGCAAAAACTGGAGCTGCTACTCCAACAATATAGCAGCAAGCATTCAAAACTGAGGTATCGTGCCAATTGGACCAGATAAAGACACGATACAAGTGCCACAACATCGCCATACCGGCCCCGAGCCGGCAACCATTTCGAATTAGCACGAGCATTTCCCGGACTGCGCCCGGCTGATTTCCGCGGTGTATTTACAATGGATTCCGGCTCAAGGCCGCAATGACGGGAAATAACGGGTATCTTCCTGTTTATCTATGAATGCCTGTTAATTCCCGGGTTTTGGCTAGCCAAACCTGTCAGGAAGCAGTTTTTCCGGCTTTATTTTAGCTGCCGCTAATAAATGTACTATAAATTAGGAATAGCAAGTTAAAAAGCAGTTAATGTTAAACGCGTGTTGTGTGGTTGGTTATGAAATTATTTAGCAATTTACAAAGTTTAGTCGGCAAAAAATCATCAGAGGATGAACCTCCCCCATCCGAGAAACCTGAGGTTGCTGAAGCCCAAAGGCAAAAACCAAAATCCCACTATTTTGTCTTGCAGGCATTGCAAGGGCTAAAGAAACTGCAGCTTGATGGCGGCACGCTTATCTGCTCCAGTCCTGATTTCGATTGTTATTTTAAAAAGAAATATATGCCTCTATTCGAGGAAAAGGACGCATATATCAAGATCGCTTTCGATGAGGCGGACAATGTCACCCATGTTTGCGGACTACTGCCAAGGCTTCAAAACGATAAAGATCGCAATAAAATACAGGATGAACAAATAACGCTTTCGAAAATGCCCAAATGTCTACTATCGCAGGCTATTGCAGAACTGTCTGTCGAGCCAAATAACAGGATGTCTAAAGCTAG
>CALJQI010000153.1 GCA_937980285.1 uncultured Gammaproteobacteria bacterium
AACTCACTCATCTCGGTCGCCACGCGGGTTTCGAAGAAACGGGAGAAATCCCATTGCCGTGAATAGTAGAGCGCGTGCAGTTGCGTCACTCGACCTACCAGCCCGGGGAGGTAGCCGGTTTCGATGCGAAAGGCTTCGTCACTCACCTGTTTTGTCCGTTTTGCGGTGATTTGAAATTCTATTCATCCGACTCGACGTAGTTGGAAATCTCGATCAGGTTGCGGTCGGGATCCCTGAAGTAGGCGGAAAGGATATCGCCGCACGCGCCGCTGCGCCTGACCGGCCCCTCGATAACTTCGACGCCGAGTTCATGCAGTTCGTCGATTGCCGTCGCTACCGGGTCGTCGATGATGAAACACAGGTCGGCGCTGCCCGCCTGCGCCTTGCCGGCCTTCGGCTCGAATTCCCTGCCGCTCTGGTGCAGATTGATTTTCTGCTGCCCGAAACAAAGCGCCACCCGGCCTTCGCCGAAGATGACCTTTTTCATGCCCATGACGCGCTGGTAGAAATCGAGCGTGCGCTCGATATCGGCCACCGTCAACACCAGGTGATCGATTCGCTCGGTCTTCATGGTCGGCCCGCCTGCTCGGCGGTGTAGAAAAACAGGATCATGGCGACAAACAGCAGCGCGAAAGCAATCATGCCGTGATGGCGCAGCGAGCGCGAAACCCCGCTGCTGGCGTCGATCCACTGGGGCAGGAACAGCATCCATTTTTTACCGCTTTCACGGTAGGCCAGGTAAGACACCACGCCGGCGTAAACAAAGCAGATCGCGGTATAAAGGTAAACGTAAAATGTCATCGCGTTGCCGGTGCCTGCTTATCGCGGTGCGGTCAGGATCGTTCTCATGGGGGTAAAGGTTATCGAAAAAATAGCCGAACTGCATGTTATTCCGGTTTAGAATAGACCGCCCGGCAGGCCGAAAATTCAAGGGTATCAGTGGACGCAGTCAAGACGATCAGGGCGACCTTCGAATCCGGGCGACCGTTTTTGCTCGATGGCGGACTCGGCGGCGAACTGGAGCTGCGCGGTTTCGATGTTTCCTCGGCTCTATGGAGTGCCGAGCTGATTCTCGAGCGGCCCGAAGCCCTGCTCGAGGTGCATCGCGACTTTCTCGAGGCAGGCGCGCGGTGTATTTCCACCGCCAGTTACCAGGCAAGCGAGCCCGGATTGAAGGCGCGGGGTTTGAGCGCGGCCGAAATCGAGGGCGTTTTTCGGGCCTCGGTCGATCTCGCCTGCCGCGCGCGCGACCAATTCATGCGGGACAATCCCGGCCTGGCGTATCGCCCGCTGGTCGCGGCCAGTGTCGGACCCTATGGCGCTTACCTCGCGGATGGTTCCGAGTACCGTGGCAATTATGGCATCGGCGAAAAACAGTTACGCGATTTTCACGCGCAACGCCTGCATTGGCTGGATAACACGGCAGCCGACCTGATTGCCTGCGAGACCATTCCCGACCTGCGGGAAGCGAAGGTGTTGAGGCAGTTGCTGGAATCCGTTGTGACGCCGACCTGGGTCAGTTTTTGTTGCCGCGATTCGCAACGCCTGCACGACGGCAACCGCTTGCGCACCGCCTGCGAACTGTTTGTCGACCATCCGCGGGTGTTTGCCATCGGCGTCAACTGCTGCCCGTCGAAGCTGGTGGCGGGGATGATCGAGAACATGGCGGCTGTCGAGCACGGCAAGATGATTGTGGTTTACCCGAATTCAGGTCAACAGTATGATGCCGCTAGCAAACACTGGAGCGGCGCCAGCGAATTGAACCAATGGTCCCGGCAGGCGCTGCAATGGTTTCAGGCCGGCGCCGGAATGATTGGCGGCTGTTGCCATATTGGTCCCGCCTTTATTAATGAGTTAGCCTCGATAGAATCATGGCATTGTTAATCGATATCAAGCATCCCGACTGGTTGACGGATGACGAACTGCGCGCCGAACTTCTGGCCTACACGCCCGCGGCCGATATTCGCATCGGCGCCGACCCGGGTAATGTCGATGAAATCGAAATGCTGACGGTAAGCGCCTACCTGCCGGGAGAGGCGCTGAAGTACCCGAACCTGAAAGTAATTCAGAAGACCGGCGCCGGGGTCAACAATATACTGGCGGACGAGGCGCTGCCCGCGTCCATCCAGGTGGCGAGATTGCAAACCAGCACCTCGGGCGCGGAAATGGCCGAGTACGCGCTTGCCTACGTGCTGCAGGAGCAGCGTCACCTGCGCCAGTATCATCGGCAGCAGGCGGCCTCGCAGTGGATTTCCTACCCGCCTCGAAGCGCCGCCGACACCCGGGTGGCGGTGCTCGGGCTCGGCCGTATCGGGCAAATGGTGGCGCGGCGTGTTGTCGATAATGGCTTCCAGGTTACGGGCTGGAGCCGAAGCCTGAAGCAGCTGCCGCAGATAAGCTGCCATGCCGGGGACGACAGCCTGGCGGCGGTGCTCGAGGACGCGGATTATGTCGTTTCGGTGCTGCCCTCGACCGATCAAACCAGGGGCATGTTCAATCGGTCGCTGTTTACGCAATTCAATACATCGGCTTTTTTCATCAATATCGGGCGCGGCGACCTGGTCGACGAGAGCGACCTGATCGAGGCCCTCGACGACGGCCAGTTCGCCGGCGCCGTGCTCGATGTCATGTCGGTAGAACCACTGCCCGTCGACAGCCCCCTGTGGTTGCATCCCGGCGTTCAGCTAACTCCGCATATTTCCGGTTACCACCTGGGTGACGCCATCGCCGACATCGCCGAGAATTATCGGCGCCTGCAAAGCGGGGAGCCACTGTTGAATCCGGTAAATCGCGAACTGGGTTATTGATATGAATGCTGCCGAGGCCCTGCAACGAAAGATTCGCGCCGCCATTCCGCTGAGCGAGGCGATGCAGTTCAGTATCGATTCGCTCGGGCTGGAGGCGATCGAGGTCAGCGCGCCGCTGCCGCCCAACGTCAATATCCACGGTACCGGCTTTGCCGGCAGCATCTACTCGGTAGCGGTGCTGACCGGCTGGGCGCTGTGCACCCATATCCTCGAGCAAACGGGAATCGATGCCGAACTGGTGGTCGCCAAAGCCGAAATCAGGTACCGCGCCCCGGTCACCGGTGA
>CALJQI010000154.1 GCA_937980285.1 uncultured Gammaproteobacteria bacterium
CCGACGAGGCCAACATCGCGCGCCTGCTGGTCGGTTCGGAAGGCACGCTGGCGTTTTTTACCGGCCTGCAGCTGGAGTTGCAGCAGATCCCGCGGCACAAGGTGCTGGGCGTTTGCCATTTCCCGGGCTTTCACCAGGCGATGGACTCGGCCCAGCATATCGTCAGGCTCGACCCGTCCGCGGTCGAACTGGTCGATCGCACCATGATCGATCTGTCGCGCGAGATTCCGCTGTTTCGCGAGACCGTCGATGGTTTCGTGCGCGGCCAGCCGGATGCGCTGCTGCTGGTCGAGTTTGCCGGCGACGAGCGCGAGCCGCAATTGCAAAAGCTCGCGCAGCTGGGTGAATTGATGGCCGACCTCGGCTTTCCCGGCGCGGTCGTCGAGGCGCTCGACCCCGGTTTCCAGGCGGCGGTGTGGGAGGTGCGCAAGGCCGGGCTCAACATCATGATGTCGATGAAGGGCGACGGCAAACCGGTATCCTTTATCGAGGATTGCGCGGTACGGCTGGAGGACCTCGCCGAGTACACCGATCGCCTGACCCGGGTTTTCGAAAAATACGGCACCACCGGCACCTGGTACGCGCATGCCTCGGTCGGCTGCCTGCACGTGCGCCCGATTCTCAACATGAAGGACGACAGCGGGGCGAAAAAGATGCGCGCCATCATGGAAGAGACGCTGGCCATCGTCGAGGAGTACAGGGGCTCGCACTCGGGTGAGCATGGCGACGGGCTGGCGCGCTCGGAATTTCACCAGCGCATGTTCGGCTCGCGCATGCTGCGCGCCTTCGAGGAGGTCAAGGATAGCTTCGACCCCGCCGGGCTGTTCAACCCGGGCAAGATCGTGCGCGCGTCGCGCATGGACGATCGCGAATTGTTTCGCTATGCCCCGGGTTATCGCGTGGCGCCGATCGACACCGTGCTCGACTGGTCGGAGTGGGGCGGATTTGGCGGTGCGGTCGAGATGTGCAACAACAACGGCGCCTGCCGCAAGGCAAATGTGGGCGTGATGTGCCCTTCCTACCGGGCCACGGGCGACGAACAGCACCTGACGCGCGGGCGCGCCAACACGCTGCGACTGGCGGTCAGCGGTCAGCTCGGCGCCGATGCACTGGTTTCCGAGGCGATGTACGACAGCATGGACCTGTGCCTGGGCTGCAAGGGCTGCAAGCGCGAATGCCCCACCGGCATCGACATGGCGAAGATGAAAATCGAATTTCTGCACCATTATCGCAAGCGGCATCGATTACCGCTGCGCGACCGGCTGGTGGCTTACCTGCCGCGCTACGCCCCGACCGCGGCCCGCCTGGGATTTATCCTGAACCTGCGCGATCGAGTACCCGGGCTCGCCTGGTTGAGCGAAAGAATGCTTGGCCTGAGCGCGAAGCGCAACCTGCCGCGCTGGCGCCCGGACTACTTCGACGACAGCAGGCAAAGCGCGAACGCGGCCTCGACCGGCGCCGAAGTCGTGCTGCTGGTCGATACCTTCAATCGCTATTTCGAACCGGAGAACGCGCGCGCGGCGCTGGCAGTGCTGCAGGCGGCCGGGTACCGGGTACGGTTGCCGCAACCGCTCGACGGCGGCCATCCGCTGTGCGAGGGGCGAACCTTTCTCACGCTCGGGCTGGTGGACGAGGCCCGCGCCGAGGCCGAGCGCCTGCTGGCCGCGCTGAAACCATATGTCGATCGCGGCGTGCCGATCGTCGGTCTCGAGCCGTCCAGCCTGCTGACCCTGCGCGACGAGTTCAGCAGCCTGTTGCCGGGCGACGACAGCGAGGCCCTGGCGGCACGGGCGCTGTTACTGGAAGAATTCCTGGCGCAACAACAGCAGGCGGGGAAACTGCGACTCGAGCTGAAGCCGCTGGCGCAGTCGCGGGCGTTTGTACACGGTCATTGCCATCAAAAAGCGTTAGCGACCATGACCGCGATGCAACAAACGCTGGCGCTGATTCCGGGTTTGACCGTCGAAGTCATCGACGCGGGCTGCTGCGGCATGGCAGGGGCCTTCGGTTACGAGGCGGATCATTACCAGCTGTCGATGCAAATTGGAGAACTCGGCCTGCTGCCGGCGGTGCGCGCCGCCGCTGACGACGCGCTGCTGATCGCCAACGGTACCAGCTGCCGCCACCAGATTGTCGACGGCGCCCGGCGCGAGGCGCAGCATATCGCGCGCGTGCTGCAGGCAGCGCTGGCCTGTTCGATGTAAACAGGGTAATACTCGCCCATGATCTCGCGCAGCCGCTGCCTGTCCGCGGTTTCGTGCGCGTCGCAAAAGGTCTCGAATTCCGCAGCGCTGGATACGGCGCTGGCATTCGCTTTGCCGAACAGGAAAACCGCGATCACGAAAAAATGCACGGCGTAAAATGTTTCCAGTGAGCCTGGCCTGTTGCATGGTTCATGCTATGGGCCCGCTATCGAATCAAGCTAGTCAGGCGCTGGACTGGGTGGATATTTTTGCGTGCTGGGTGGCGACGGCGCCGAGGAAGTCGTTAACCGCGACCGGCCTGCCGAACAGGAAGCCCTGCACGATATTGCAGCCGAGGCTCTCGAGGTATTCCGACTGCGCCGTGCTTTCCACGCCTTCGGCAATAACGTTGATACCGAGACCCTGCGCCATGCCGACGATGGCCGCGACCAGGGCGGCGCCTTTTTCCGAGCGCTCGATTTCAGAAACGAAGGAGTAATCGATTTTCACCGTGTGCACCGGCAGTTCGCGCAGGTAGTTAAGCGAAGAATAACCGGTGCCGAAATCGTCGATAGCGATCGATATTCCCTTGTTCGACAGAACCCGCAGTTTGTAAATGCAGGATTGCATGTCGCTCATAAACATGTTTTCGGTGATCTCGATTTCGAGCCGGCTGGGCTTGATGTGCAGGTCCTCGATATAGGAAACCAGGCTTTCCGGAAACTCTTTTTGCCGAATGTCGGTGGCCGACAGGTTGATGCTGACCTTGATGTCGCTGTCCTGGAAGGTTTTATCGCTGAACAGGTCTACCGCCACGCGGTTGAACACCCACTCGCTGAGTTGATCGATAATGCGGGATTCTTCCGCGTGCTCGATAAAATAGTTGGGCGAGCGCAGGCCCAGCTTTGGGTGGTTCCAGCGCAGCAGGGCTTCGACGCCGACTATGCGTTCGCTTCGCAGGTCGAATTGCGGCTGGTAAAACATTTCGAGCTCGTCGTTTTTGATCGCGTTCCTGAGTCCGCTTTCGATCGATATCTTCTCGGCCGCCGCGTGTTCGAGCTTGTCGTTGAAAAAGACATAGCCGTTCTTGCCGGATGACTTCACCTCGTACATTGCCATGTCGGCATTCTTGACCAGCATGTTGATATCGTCGGTATCGTCCGGGAACACCGATATGCCGATACTGACATTGACGTAAACTTCCTTTTTCTTCAGGTAGAACGGCTGCTGCATACTGGCGATCAGCTTTTGCGCGACCCGTTCGGCCTGCTCGCGCGAAGTCGGTTGCGGCAGTAACAGCATGAATTCGTCGCCCCCCAGCCGTGCTAGCGTGTCGCCGGTGCGGATTTCCGCCTTCAGCCGTCCCGCTACCTCGATCAGCAGTTGATCGCCGACCACGTGGCCGAAACTGTCGTTGATCAACTTGAAACGGTCGAGGTCGAGAAACATGATGATCAGCGCTTCACCCGTCCGTTCCGCCTGCTTGATGGCGAGGTCGAGCCGGTCGTAGAGCATGGCCCGATTGGGAAGCTTGGTGAGCAGGTCGTGATAGGCCTGGTAGGTAATCATTTTTTCCGCTTCCTTGCGGCTCGAGATGTCACGCGCGACGCCATAGGTGCCCTGGTAGGTGGCGACCTCCTTATCCTCGCTGGCGTCGACCGCGTAAATACCCATCGAGTTGAGCTCGATCGGGCGGGTGGTGACTTCGAAAGGTCTCGACGGATCGGTCGGAATGCACTTCAGGCGCAATTCGACATTTCGGTTGGATCGGCTTTCGCGGCGGCGCTCGTTGAACACGTACTCCGCTTTCAGGCGGTCTTCCTCGACCACGATGTCACTGTAGTGCTTGCCGATCAGTTGTGCCTTGTCGTAGCCCAGCAGGCGTTTCACGCTGTTGTTGACGAAGGTGAATCGGCCCTCCAGGTCGAGTATGTAAATCAGGTCGGGAGAGTTGTCGACCATGTAGCGGTGCAGCTGCTCGGAATGCTCGAGACGGCTCTGGATTTGCGATTTCTCTTCCTCGATGCGCGACTTGTCGAGCGCGTTGCGAATCGCGTGCTCGAGCTCGTCGAAGTTATAGGGTTTGCGGAATATGTCATAGGCGCCGAGCCGCATCGCCTCGGTAACCTTGTTGATCGACGCCTCGCCGCTGATGACGATAACCGGTGTGGTGATTTTATTATCGCGAATAAATGCCAGCACCTGGTCGCCCGACTTCGTCGGCATGTTGAGATCGAGAATGATCAGGTTGAATTGACGCTTTTGTATCAGCGCAATCGCCTGCTCGCCGTCCTCGGCCTCGGTAATGTCGGTCCAGTTGGTGTTCAGCAGTTCGATCAGACTTTTGCGCGCGCGCTGTTCGTCGTCCACCACCAGGAAGGAAACCGGCCTGTGCAACTGCCGGGAAGGTACTTCAGAATCGTTCAGTGAGGTTTCCATATGAATTGCAATAGAATTACTGTTTGGGTGACAAGGGAATCGACACTTCGAACAAAGCGCCGCCGACTTCGTTTCTAACGTACTTAACCTGGCCTTTGAAGGCTCTCAGGATATCGGCGACTACCGATAAGCCGAGTCCGCGGCCGGCGCCTTCCTTGACGCTCACCAGGGGCGAGAACAGCAGCCCGCGGGTTTTGGTATTGATGCCCCTGCCGCGATCCGAAATCGTAAACTGGGCATATGCCCTGCCGTCGATATTGCTGAAGCTCTGGCTGGAAACCATGATCGCGGCATCGTCGGTTTGCGCCTCGACGGCGTTTTTAACCAGGTTGAGCACGATCTGGCGGAAGGCGTCGCGGGTGATGTCGATCTCGGCGTCATTGGCATCGAGATCCCACATGACCTGGATTTCCCGTTCCGGGCTGGCGGATTTGGCATATAGCGGGACGCTGCTCTCCAGTTCGGCGTTCAACATCACGGCTTCGGTTTCGACTTTGGCGCCATCCTTGAAATTGAGCACGATATTGCGGACCCGTTGAAGCTCCTCCTTGAGGATGCCGATCTCCTTGTCGCTACCGGTGCCGCCCGACCTCGCGTTGACGATATCGATATAGTTTCCGATAACGCCCAGCGGGTTGCTGATTTCGTGGATCAGCTTGTCGATTTCCTTTTGCTCGCGGTCGCTCTTGGCGTTGCGCCGGCCCTGGCCGGGCATGTGCCTGATCCAGGTCTCGGCGATGTCTTCGAGGTAGCTGGAGATGATCTCGGCCAGTTTTTCGAGGTTATTGCGCTGGGTCTTATGGCAGCCGACGACAATAGATCCGATGGCCTGGTTCTCGAAGACCAGCGGAAAACAGAGCGCGACGTGGTGCTGCAGCCGGTGAATGATCTGGCGGTCAGGAACCGGGGATTTCTGATGATCCGGACCCTCGGCATGGATCCACAGCTGGCGCTTTTCGACAAAGCTTTGCACCGCCTGGCTATTACTTTTTTCGATGGCGAATTTGCACAAAGGATCGGTCGGCTGAACCTCGTGCAGGCTTAAAAACCCGGGACTCTCCGGATCCTGGTAGAGCAGCGCCAGGTGCGAGATCGAAAAATACAGCTGCATATCGCGCGAAACCTTCGATAGCAGCTTGGCCGGGGAATTCAGGATTACCGGATAGGTCTCCTCGGCGCTGATAACCTTGATCAGCGAGGCGTCCCTGATCTTGCGCGCGAGTTTGACGGTTTCCTTTTCGATGTCCTTCGACAACCGGTCCTGGGTCAGGCTTTTTGTGCGCGGCAGGGAAATGCCGAGCTTGTTCGCGGTCAGGGTGACCTTGTCGTGAGCATGGATGTAGATGCCCTTAAGATCCTTTTGCCCGATCAGCGACGAACGCCATTTCGAATCGGGGACGCCGGTCTCGCACCAGTGGCGCGCAATCTGGCTGGCTTCGGCGACGATGCGGCACAGGACGTCGCCGCCCTGTAACAGTTCCTCGTCTTCGTGATGAAAGCGGACCGCGTCGGCGATCGACGGGCTCAGGCTGGGCCAGCGCTCGATGATGCCGGCGCCGAGTTCGGTATGGCTGATGCCGAACTTGGAAATCTCCTGGGCGATGGTTTCGGCATCGCTGCTCGAATTGATGATCTTGATGTACTGGTCGTGATACTTGGCGTCGAATACGACCTGGCCGACGTCGTGCAGCAGGCCGGCAAGATAGGCGTCCTGGGGGTACTCGTAGTCCAGCGCAATGGCGATATCCCTGGCGAACACGGCGCAGTAAATCGAATCCAGCCAGGCGCTGCAAATGTATTTTTTCTGGGATTCGATCAGGCCGGCGAATAGTTGCTGGATCGCCGAGGTCGCGACCATGGTCTTGACCTGCTGGTGGCCGATCAGGGTGACTGCCTGTTCCAGGTTTTTAAGCGGCTGGTTGATCGCGAAGGCGCCCGAATTGGCGGCCATGATCAGTTTGCTGGTGAGGGCGGGGTCGATGCTGATCATATCGGCCAGCTCGCCCAGCGAACTATCCGGGTCGTGGCAGATATCCAGCAACTTACTGAGGACGTGGGGAGGGCTAGGTAGCCTCACCAGTTCCATTGATTCCAGTAGCGATTGTGGTGGACTTCCTAGCTCATACATTACAGAGTTTCTTATAGGTATCTCGGAAGAGTCACGAACCGCCATACTATACTACATTTCGACGATCGTTTTAGGTCTTGCCGCCACCATTTGTCGGAAATCGCCGGCGACGGCAGCAGTGCTGCGCGAACGCCTGGCCAGGAACTCCGGCCTGTTTTATTACAAGCTACTTTAACTGTCTCTTTTAAGTCCAGGTTGGCGTATGGAAAATCGACAGCATGGACACCGACCAGGAAATTTTTCAGCGGGAGGCGGGCTGTTTGACTTCAACAAACTGCTCTCGAAAATTATTTTTTCGGAATTAATCCGTGAGCAGGAAGTGCCTCGTCGGTAGATGGCGCCGACATCGGCGAGCAATGGTCTGTCCTGAACGATGAGTCGGATCCGGGGTTTGTCGAATGAATCTCTGGCGGGGGCGGCGGAGAACGCCGGGATCGCAGGGGGATCGGAGAATATACCCAATATTCCCCGCGTCCGCAGCCGTCTCCGCGAGATCCTTTTCCCGGACGCTATGCCGCCATCGACCGCGATAGCGGCGCTGCCCTTAGCCCGACTCGACCCGCGATTGGCGAATGAAAGTCACCTCGTCGATGCCCTGGCGAGGCGGCTGGTAAAATCCAGAGTAATAGTTGAAGGCGTCCCTTACGATTTCCTCGCCCGAGAACGAGTTGACACCGCAACGCTGCAGGAAGGATATCTGGTCGGGCAGGAAATCTCCGCTGACTTCGAGATCGCCGCTGAAACCGAGCTTGTCGCGCAACAGGCGCGCCAGGCCGAACACGCGTCCATCGGTAAAGGTTTCGATCTCGATGACGACTTTTTGTGCGTCG
>CALJQI010000155.1 GCA_937980285.1 uncultured Gammaproteobacteria bacterium
AGCGGCACCAGGTCGCCCAGGTAATATCCCTGGGCGTAGTCGATACCGATGGATTTCAGGTTTTCGATAGTGGCTTCTCCATCGACGCTCTCGGCGATGGTTTTGATATCGAGCAGGTGCGCCATCGAATTAATCGATTCCACCATGCTTCGATCGACCTCGTCGCTGCAGATGTTACCCACCAGGTTGCCGTCGATCTTGACGAAATCCACCCCCAGCTCCTTGAGCGCCGCGAAACTGGCCAGCCCACTGCCGAAATCGTCGAGCGCAAAGTTGCAACCCACCTCCTGCAGCGACTTGATCAACCGAGTGGCGCTGGCAAGGTTGTGGCTGAGCGTGGTTTCGGCAATCTCGAAACAGATCTGATGCGGCTTGACCACGGACTTGTCGAACATATGCAAAACATACTCGGCCAGCGAATCGTCGGCGACCGACGGCGCCGACAGGTTCAGGCTCAGCACCAGGTCCGGGTTTTGCATGAAAATATGCGGGTAGCCCATAAAAACTCGGCCGATCACCCAGCGATCGATTTGCGGCATCAGGCCAAAGCGCGAGGCGGCGGGCAAAAACGCGCCCGGCGTAATCACCTCGCGGTTGTCGTCGATCATGCGCAACAGCACCTCGGCGCGGGTATGCAAGCGGGTTTGCTCCGGATCGAGCGAGATAATCGGCTGGTACAACAGCATGAAACTTTCGCTGGCGAGCGCGTCGTGTATGTCCTTGCGCTGCAGCTTTTCACCCAGCCGCTGGGTTATGTCGGAATCCGCCGCGGTGTGGGTATGCGCCCTTCCGCGCCCGAGGTCCTTGGCGACGTAACAGGCCTGGTCGGCGTCATGCATCAATTGCTTGCGCGTGGTCGAATCGGCGGTGATCGGAACGATGCCGACGCTGACGCCGACCTGGTAAGTCTTTTGCTCCCAGACAAAGCGATATTCGCGAATGACATCGATCAGTATATTGGCGACCTTGTTCGCCTTGCCCACCGGGCAGTTCTCCAACAACACGGCAAACTCGTCGCCGCCGAGACGCCCGAGCGTGTCGCGGCCACGCAGCTGCCCCAGCAACAGTGACGAAATCTGTCTCAACAGCTCGTCGCCGGCCACGTGCCCGGCGGTATCGTTGACGATTTTGAACTGATCGAGGTCTAGATACAGCAGCGCGTGCGTGTTTTCGAAATCCTTGGCCGACTGCAGCGACTTTTCCAGCCGCGCCTCGAACTCGGTGCGGTTGACCAGGCCGGTGAGCGGGTCGTGAGTCGCCTGGTGGACTATCGCCTTTTCCATGCGGCGCGAATCGGTGACGTCCTTGAATACCAGCACCACGCCGATGACGTTGCCCTGGGCATCGATCATCGGCGCCGCGGAACCCAGGATCGAGCAGCGCGCGCCGCTGCGGGAAACGAGCTCATTGTCGGTTTTCGGCGAAATCACGCGCTGTTCCGACAGGCAGCGCATCGCCGGGTCCGAAATCACGTTCCCGGTCTGCTCTTCCTCGAGATGCAAAACCGCTTCCATCGACAGCCCCATGGCCTGGTGAAAGCGCCAGCCGGTCAGCGCCTCGGCCACCGGGTTCATGTAATCGATGCATCCCAGTGCATCGGTGGTGATAACGCCGTCACCGATGGAATGCAGCGTCACCTGCGCGCGCTCCTTTTCCATCAGGGTCGCGCCCAGTGCCTGCTTGCGCTCGAGCTCGGCAGCGGCGCGCGCGGCAAACAGCTTGATGATATGCACGTCGCTTTTCTCGGGATGCAGCGCGGCGCGGCTCATACCGGCCAGCAGGCCGATTTGCCGGCCCGAGGAATCCTGCAGCTTGATCGCGAAAAAACCCGAGGCCTGGAAACGCTCCTGCAGCAGGCTGGCTTCGGGAAACAGGTTGCTGGCGGAATTCTCCATGTACCAGAAACTGCCGCTTTCTCCGCAGGGGCTGTTTTGCATCGACACGCTGTGATTCATGATGTAGCCGCCGTCACACCAGTAGGCCAGCGTCTGGCAGTTTTGCTGCCCCTCGTCGGCGCAGACGGCGAGGAACACCGCGTCAACCGACAGAAACTGGGCCAGTTCGCGAACCAGCGCGTAAAAATAGGTTTCGCCGGTGGTGCCGACGGTGGATTCGATCAGGCTGTGCAGCCTGTCCTTGCGTTCCCGCTGTTGCCGGCGAGCCTGTTTTGCCGCGAACCGCATAAGCCCGCGCCAGGTGACCAACGCAGTTAGCAGTGCGCAGACAATAGCAAGCAAAATCGCTTCGACCATAAGGTAAATTTGAAGGCGTCCGTGTTAGCAGAAGTATAGGCAAGTTTTCGTGGAAATGGGTTTATCGAAGCGATTTATTCTCTTGCATCGATTAACGCCTTTGCCTAACCTAGCGCGACTCCTAAATTAATCCAGATCATCTATCCATGGCTAGTAAAAAAACTGCTTCCGGCAAGCCCGGAATTCGACAGCATTCCTCACTGGTGGTCGACGGCGTCGAACGCGCGCCGAGCCGCGCGATGCTGCGCGCGGTCGGCTTCGATGACGCCGATTTCAAGAAACCCCAGATCGGCATCGCCTCCACCTGGAGCATGGT
>CALJQI010000156.1 GCA_937980285.1 uncultured Gammaproteobacteria bacterium
TCCTTTACCTCGACCTGGTGACGGAACCTGGCGGCCTGGTCTTCGGGATCGTTGAGTTCGGAGAAACCGTTGGCGAGTTCGCGCCCGCCGATAAAAAACTCGAAACGATCGGTGACGAAAGGATTGTCGTCATTGGCGCGCGACAACGGCGAAACCTCGGTCGGATAGGCGGTGATAAAGGTCGGCTGCAGGAGTTTGTCTTCGACGGTAGCCTCGAAGATTTCGATTTGCAGCTTGCCGGCGCCCCAGCTCGGCTCGGGCTTGATGCCGAGATCCTTCGCCGCCTTGCGGCAGTACTCGAGATCCTCGAGCTTTTCGGCATCGAGATTCGGATTGTACTTCAGAATAGCGTCGGCCACGCTCATGCGCGCAAACGGCTGCTCGAGGTCGAATTCCTCGCCCTGGTAGCTGATTTTGCCGCTGCCGAGGACTTCATGCACCAGCCGGCGCATCATGTCTTCGGTCAGGTTCATGAAATCTTCGTAATCCGCGTAGGCCTGGTAAAACTCGAGCATGGTGAATTCGGGATTGTGGCGCGTCGACAAGCCTTCGTTGCGGAAATTGCGGTTGATTTCGAATACCTGCTCGATACCGCCGACGACCAGTCGTTTCAAATAGAGTTCAGGCGCAATACGCAGATACAACTCCATGTCGAGCGCATTGTGATGGGTGATAAAAGGACGCGCCACCGCGCCGCCGGGAATGACCTGCATCATCGGGGTTTCGACCTCGATAAAACCGGCGTCGATCATGTATTGCCTGATAAAATGGACCGCCTGGCTGCGAATAGCGAACGCGCGCCGCGAATCGTCGTTCATGATCAGGTCGACGTAGCGCTGGCGGTACCTGAGTTCCTGGTCGGCAAGCCCGTGAAACTTTTCCGGCAGCGGGCGTAACGCCTTGGTCAGCAACTCGATGGTTTTTACCTTGATCGTCAACTCGCCGGTTTTGGTCTGAAACAGTACGCCGTTGACGCCATAAATATCGCCGATATCGCTATGCTTGAAGGCCTCGTAGGCTTGCTCGCCGATTGCATCGCGCTGCACGAAAATCTGCATCGTGCCGCTCATATCGCGCAATTGCGCGAAGCTCGCCTTGCCCATTACGCGCTTGAACATCATGCGTCCGGCCAGGCTGACCTCGACAGCCTGCGCCTCGAGATCCTCGCGCGACAGCGCGGCGTATTTTTCGCTCAGCTCGGCGGCGAAATGCTCGCGGTCGAACTGGTTCGGGTAAGCCTGCCCGTCGGCCCGCAGTTGCGCCAGTTTTTCACGGCGCTGCGCGATGTAGCGGTTTTCATCCTGCTGCTGGTCTTCATTGGCTTGCTCAGCGTCGCTGTGCTGACTCATTTCATTTCCCGTGTCATATGTGATTTTACGAACCTCTGCAACTTGCGCGGATTCCTCAGGCGCCACTCTTCAGACTGGCTTCGATAAACTGGTCGAGGTCGCCATCCAGCACCGCCTGGGTATTACCGGTTTCGACCCCGGTGCGCAAATCCTTGATGCGCGACTGGTCGAGCACGTAGGAACGGATCTGGCTACCCCAGCCGATATCGGACTTCAAATCCTCGATGCTCTGCGCCTTGGCGTTGCGCACCTGCACCTCGAGCTCGTAAAGCTTGGCCTTGAGCTGCTTCATCGCGGTCGCCTTGTTCTTGTGCTGCGAACGATCGTTCTGACACTGCACCACCACATTGGTCGGCAAGTGTGTGATGCGAACGGCCGATTCGGTTCGGTTGACGTGTTGCCCGCCGGCGCCGCTGGCCCGGTAGACGTCGATACGCAGGTCCGAGGGATCGATTTCGATATCGATGTCGTCTTCGATTTCAGGCGAGACAAATGCCGAGGCAAACGAGGTGTGGCGGCGATTGCCCGAGTCGAAGGGCGATTTACGCACCAGCCTGTGAACCCCGGTTTCGGTACGTAGCCAGCCAAAGGCGTAAGGGCCTTCGAAGCGAATCGTCGCGCTTTTAATACCGGCGACATCGCCGTCGGAAACCTCGATCAGCTCGGTCTTGAAACCCCTGGCTTCGCCCCAGCGAAGGTACATGCGCAGCAGCATTTCCGCCCAGTCCTGGGCTTCGGTGCCGCCGGCGCCCGACTGGATATCGAGATAAGCGTTGTTCTCGTCCATTTCACCGGAAAACATGCGCCTGAACTCGAGCTCGGCGACGGATTTTTCAACCTTGTCGAGATCGGACTCGACCTCGGCCGCGGTCGCCTCGTCTTCCTCGCTGGCGGCCAGTTCGAGTAATTCAGCGGCGTCGATCAACGCTTGCGAGCTCTCGTCCAGTCCTTCGACTACGGTTTCCAGGTTCGCTTTTTCCTTGCCCAGGGCCTGGGCGTGCCCGGGATCGCTCCAGATATCGGGATTTTCAAGTTCGAGCCGAACTTCTTCGAGCTTTTCGCGTTTCTGATCGTAGTCAAAGATACCCCCGGAGCAATTCGATACGCGATTCAAGATCTTCTATTTGCTGGGAAATGTGGTTTGTCTCCACGGCGAACACTCGCATTTGAAAAAACGCGCATTCTACCCGATCTAATTCGATAATATCACCCGCGCGGCTCTATTTTTCCGCACGCCGTTAGGCTAAACTGTGCCGCCAAATTTTTCGACTACGAGGTAGCAAGTGTCACAAGATGTTGATGTTCAGTTGCAGGTCTGGAAGGACCTCGCAATCAGCAAGCAAATCCTGATGGGGGCCGCAACCGATGCGCTAGGACTGGATTCCGAATGTACCACCGATGAACTCAAGACCGCACTCGACCAGGCGATTCAGCGCGCCAGGGACGCCGATATCAATATCCAGCAAACCCGTAGCCAGGCGGAACAGCAAATCGCCGATTACAAGGCCCGCACCGACACCGCCGAAAAAGCCCGCGCCGAAGCCGAGGAGCAGGTAGCCTTAGCCGTCAAGGCGCGCGAGCAGGCAGAACAGCAACTGACCAAGGGCAAGGCCGACAATGCCGAAGCCCTGAAGAAAGCCCGCGCCGAGGTTACCGACAAGCAAAACAAGCTCAAAGCCATTTCCAAGTCATTGGCCGACACGCCGGAAAACGTCGTGCGCAAGCTGAAAACGCTGAAGAAGCAGAAAATGGACGAGGCAAAACTGCGTACGCAGGCCGAATCGCGGCTGCAGTCGATGCGCAAGGAAAAGAACAAACTCGAAACAGAGCTGGAAGCGCGCAAGGTAGTTCTCGAAAGCGCCGCCACGCTGATCGAACAAATCCGCAACCTGCATGAAACCTGCGTCAAGGCCGAAGCCACGATCTCTTCGCTCAGTGACAAGAAAAAGGATCAAATTACGGTTCCGGGTCTCGACGAAGCTGCCCTCGAAGCCCTGCAACAGGCAATCGAAGGCAAGTAATTCCGGACACACCGGCTAGTCTTCGACCTGCGGCTGTTGCAGCGGAATTTCGAACAGAATACTGGCGCCCTCACCGGCGGCGTTGTTTTCAGCCCAGATACGCCCGCGGTGCAAATCGATAATCTGGCGGCAAATAGCGAGACCGAGACCGGTGCTGCCAGCCTGGTTTCGATTACCCGAACTCTGATAAAACTTGTCGAAAACGTCATCCAGTTCGTCAGCGGGGATACCGCTGCCCTGGTCCGATACCTGCATGCGGCAACTATTTTTCTGACCCGACAGATCAATCCGGATCACGCCGCCCTCGGGGCTGAACTTGATCGCGTTGGCGACGATATTGGTGATCACCTGCAGGATGCGGTTACGATCGCATACACAGCCGAGGTCGGCGCTATCGGATTCGAATTCACAGCGCAGGTTTTTCTCGCGCAGGCGCAAATCCTGCTCCGCGATACAGGCCTTGACCAGGTCGGCGACCTTGACCGCGGTCATATCGAGCCGCATTTTACCGGCTTCCAGCTTGGACAGATCGAGCAGGTCGTTTAGCAGGTACAGAAGGCGCGTTCCGCTGATCTGGATGTTTTCCAGGTACTGGCGCAGTTTTTCCTGGCTCAGGGTATCCAGGCGTTTGAGCCCGAGCTCGGTGAAACTCAGGATGCCGTGCATCGGCGTGCGCAACTCATGGCTCATCGATGCGAGAAACTCGGACTTGGCCTCGTTCGCTTTTTCAGCCGCCTCGCGCGCGTTTTGCAACTCGGTAACATCGACATGCATACCGACGCGCGAACCGGTCGGCAGTCGGCGCAAAGCGATCTGTATCGAACGGCCATCGGTCAGGCGATCGACAAACTCGATAGAATCGGCCAAATGGCGCTCCATCCCCCGCTCCAGCCAGGCTTCCGGATTGACCTGCGCATCCTGATAAACGCCCCGATCGACGCCGAATTGCAAGAATCGTACAAACGGAACACCCTCGTTGATGAAGAATTGCTGTTTTGGGTAGAGGTCGAAAAACTTGCGGTTGAAACGCTCGATATAACCGTCCGCATTGACCATCAGAAAGCCACCGGGCACGTTTTCGATAGCCGCCTCCAGCATTTCGTCGGTCGACAGCCGCTCTTTTTCGGCCGCCACCCGCTCGGTAATATCCTGCAGGGTCCCGATTTGTTCGACAATTTTGCCGTCACGCCAGTTTGACGGGCTCAGTCTTTCCAACACGTTGCGAACTTCGCCATTCGCCCGCAATAACCGATACTCGACCTCGGTGACGCCATTAAAGGAATTGCTTTTCTCGTAAGCCGCGGAGACTCGCTCGACATCTTCGGCAAAAATGAGATTCTCGAACCAGGCTTCACTGCGCATCAATTCATCTTTCTTGCGTCCGTAGATACGCGCCAACTCCGGGGTACAACTGGTCATCCTGTCCTGCTCGACGTCCCAGCGAAAACTGCCGATCTTGGCAATCTGTTGCGCCGCTTCCAGTTCTTCCTCGATACGCCTGGACTCGGTTACGTCGCGCAGCGTCCCGAGTTGCTCGAGCACCTTGCCGTCCCGTCGCAACGAAGTGTCGCCACGCTCGACCACGTGCCGAATTTCGCCGTCGGGACGCACGATGCGGTAACTGATTTCATACAATTCATCGCCCAGGTCCGCTCGATCGTATACCTTTGACAGGTATTCCCTGTCATCGGGATGCACGCCATGCATAGCGGTAGTTTCGTCGGAGAGCATTTCTTCTACCGACAAACCATAGATACGGGCAAACTCTTCGGAACAGTTGACTAACCGGCCTTGCTGCAGATCCCAGCGAAAGCTGCCAATTCGGGCAATTTTCTGGGCCTCCGCCAGTTCCGCCTCGATGTGCCTGAAATCGGTAATATCCTGAATGGTGCCAAGTTGTTCCGTAACCTTGCCATCGCGCCATACCGAGGGCTCTCCACGCTCGAAAATATGCCTGATCTCGCCATCTGGGCGCACGATACGATACTCGAATTCGTATGACTCGGTAGACACGTCGGCCATCGCGTAAGCTTCGGTCACCCTTTCGACATCATCGGCATGCACGCCGATCAGCATATCCTTGTCTGCTTGCAGCAACTCTTCGATGGACCTTCCGAGAATTCGTGCAAATTCACTGGTAACGGATAACAGTCTTGCGTTTTCGACGTCCCAGCGAAAACTGCCGGTCTGGGCAAGACGTTGCGCTTCTTCGAGTTCCTCCTGCATTCTCCTCGACTCGGTTACATCCTGTATCGTCCAAAGCTGCTCGACGGTTTTACCGTCGCGCATCGCCGTGGTGGCGCCGCGCTCTATGACATGACGTACTTCGCCGTCGGCTCGCAAGATACGAAACCTGATTTCGAGTGATTCACCCGTTTCTTCCGCAAGCTCGAACTCCCGCTGTGCTCGCTTGCGATCATCGGGATGTATGGCGAAATAATTATCTGACTCTATGCTCTCCAGCAACTCGGCTTTCGGCCAGCCCATAATCTGGGCAAACTCCTCGCTACAGGAAGTTATTCGCCCGTTCTCGAGATCCCAGCGAAAACTGCCGATCCTGGCAATGTGCTGCGCTTCGGCAAACTCTTCCTTGATCTGGCTGGATTGGGTAATGTCCTGGACAATACATGTATGTTCGACGACCTTGCCCTGGTGAAACAGCGTGGGAACTCCTCGCTCCAATACGTTGCGAACCGTGCCGTCCGATTTTTTAATGCGGTACTCGATTTCATAGGCCTCGCCCGTATCATCAACCCTGTCGTAGATTTCGGTTACTCGCTCGAGATCTTCCTCATGGGTCAAGGAATTGAATTTCTGCAGGTCGAAACCGAGCGCTTCATCGTGCGATACGCCGAATATCTCGGCAAATTCGGCGGAACAGGTGATGACTTGATTTTGCGTAACGCTCCAGCGATAACTTCCGAGCCTGGCAATTCGCTGCGCCTGTTCGAGTTCCTGCTCGACATGCTTTAATTCGGTAATGTCAACACGCAATCCGACGATGCCGCCGCCAGGAAGTTTCTGCTCGATAATGCGGATCCAGCTGCCGTTGGGTACCTGTTGATCGAAGGCCCCGGCGGGATTTCTATGCTGATCTATACGCCATTCGATCCAGGACTGCTTGCTCTCGAGACTGTCAAAATCCTGCGTATCGGCGTAGGCGCGAGCTATTTCCTCGAAACTGACGCCGGGCTCGAACTTGTGTTCGATTACCGAATACAGGAAACGATAGCGCTGGTTACACATGACAAGCCGATCATCGGCGTCGAATAACACGAAACCGTCGCTCAGCAGGCTCATTGCGGTAAATATCAAATCATGTGCATGCGTTTGTTGTAACTTCTGATCAAGTTCTCGCTTTACCTCGTAGCCCGATCCGCGATAGCCGAGGAATTCACCGTTGTCATCGTAATAAGGTTTGCCGTTGACTCGATAAAGGATGACTCGGCCATCCGCAATGCGTCCGCGGTACTCGAGATTGACCAACGGTAACTGGTTGTCTATGCAGTACAGGTATTCCTGCCACATTTTTTCTTCATCGGGAGTCTCGGGTTGCAGACGCACTTGTTCCCGGGTTTTGCCGAGAATATCCTCGGGCCTGGCGCCGGTGACATCAAACAGGTGCGAAGACAGAAAAACGAAACGACCGTCCGCGTCGGTCTCCCAGAACCAGTCGCTCGACGACTCGGCATAGTGTTCGAAGCGATCCTCGGTATTTTTAAGATCGCGGGTAATTCGGTCGAAGTCATCCTCGAGCCGCCGCCGTAAACCATCGAGATTACTGCGCATCAGGCGTGATACGAAAAAGGCGATGCCGCAGCCGATCAGGAATGGAATACCCAGGCTGTAGAGGTTGATCCGTTCGAACCCGAAATTGATCGTCTGCACCAGAACCGCCGCCAGCATCAGTGCGACACCACCGCCGAGGGTAACTGTCAGAATGGAAAAGCGGAAAGGCTTCGGACTCAACAACTGAGACATTTGATTCTTATTTGCCGATTACTGCCCTGAAGTATAGACGAGCTTTATCTCTCCTGCGGCAACAGCGGCGGCGCGTCGACCGAGACGAAAGTTTCCGGAAAAAAACCGTTGAAGCGGGTCGCGGCCGAATTGCTATAGGCACCGGTCTGCCCGATTTCGATCCAGTCTCCCTCGTCGGCATCGACCGGCAGGTAGAAAGGCGCCGGCAGTATATCGAGGTTGTCGCAGGTAGGGCCGAGGATGGTGAAGTCCTGGCATTCTTCGACGATACTGCGACCAGGATTGATCAGGCGCGCCGGTAGTTTCATTTTGCCCATCAGGGTTTCCGACAGGCTTTGATAAACCCCGTCGTTGATATAAAGCTTGTCGTCCTTGCGCAGCTGAATCTGCGTCAACAGCGTGCATCCGCTGGCCACCAGCCCGCGGCCCGGCTCGCACATCAACACGCAATCTCGGCGCAGGCGCGACTGGTCGAAGGCCTGCTCTATGGCATCGAAATAAGCGCTCAGTGCGGGCGGCCGATCGTCTTCGTACAGCGCCGGGAATCCACCGCCGACATCGAGGTAATGTACCGGCACCGCGGCCGCCTCGATGACGTCGAGCGCCGTATTGATGCCATCGACAAAGGCCTGCGGGGTACGGCATTGCGAACCGACGTGGAAAGCGACGCCGGTCTGGAAATGCGCGTCGTGCACCTTTCTCAACAACCCGGGCGCATCCTCGGCGGCGATACCGAACTTGTCGGACAGTTGATACTGGGCGTCATGCACCGGGGTTACGATCCGTACCAAAACCACCTTACCGTCGCCGCCCCCGGTTACGTCGATGAGCTTGTCGAGCTCTTTTTCGTGGTCGATGACGTAATGGTCGACGCCGTAAACCTTGTGCGCGGTCATGATCGCCGCGCGCGGTTTCACCGGGTGCATGAAATAACAGTCGGCCTGCGGCAAATGCTCGCGCACGAGCGCGATTTCCGCCAGCGACGCGGTATCGAAATGGCGGATACCGGCGTCGTAGAGCGCCTGCAACACGGTCAGGTGCGGATTGCATTTAACCGCGTACATGACGCGTCCGGGAAAGGTATCGAGGAAATAACTCGCCTGGCGCCTGAGTTCGGCCGGGCGCAGGCAATAAACCGGGTAACCGGGTTTCAATTCTTCGATGACGTCTTCGACGGTGGCGAAGTTCGGGATCTGGAATTTGGCGGACATTGGGCTGACTCGTGTAGTTTTGATTATTCTCGCACAGTATCGAGACAAAGAATATCTCGGCTCAGCCGTTGTCGATTACGCCGGGCCAGCCCGCCAGGCTACGCGGACGGCGCCAGAATTTCAGTGACGCGAAGGGCGTCAGCTGCAGGTCCATGTCGTGACCGGCCCTTAGCCGCAATACTCTTCGCTCGCAATCGGCTGTCTTCAACAACGGTTGCAGCAGCCTGCTTTCGATGTCGAGCAGGATATTGCCGAAATCGGTCGCAGTCCCGCATTTAAGCAGTTCGAGCAGACGCAGATCGACTACCGCGACGGTGGCCGCTTCGAGCGGCCGCGATAGTTGTGCCAGCGGGGCGGTGTTAAGACCGATGCTGGTCGCGAAGCGGCTCAGCACCGGGTCATCGCAGTACCAGGCAATACGGTTATCGACCTCGTCCGGCACGCGCCCGCCGCCCCAGAACCACAGGCTGTTGACCGCCAGTCGCCCGCGCCGCTCGCGCTCGCGGTTGAGATCATGCGCATGTAAAAACATTTGCATCTCGTTGAGCAGCCTGTACCAGTGCAGATGCTGGCGCGATTGCTCGGTATAGGGATTGGCCGGTTTGCCCAGCACCGACAGGATATGCGGGTAATGCGCGGGCGCCTCAAAGGCCTTCAGATCCATCAGAAACAGTCCGTCACCGATCACAGTCACATCAAAATCTACTTTAAATATATCTTCTAAACCTTTGATTAATATATCTATGTCGTGCAAATCAGTCTGATCATGCGAAATCGGCAAGACGATGGCATTTTGCAGGTCCGGACGCAGATGTACCGCGCGAAACAGCAGTTGCCGATTCGATTGCCGTCGTTCCGGCGCCGCGTAGGCCTGTGCCAGCGGCAGGCTGGAAGTCGACTCTGTGGCGCTCGAATCCAGCGCCAGTGTTTGTCGCAACATGGCATCGATAGTGAAGGCTGAACTGGCGCGGGTGTTCGCCAGCCGCAAAATCCTGTTCAATGCCGGCAGCTGGTCGCTTAGCAGCCCCGGTGGAAGCTCGGACAACGGCAAGTCGAATAGCGCGGGCAGAACCAGCTCAATGTTGCCGGGCATTTCGCCGCCTAATCCTGGAGGCTGGTGGTCAACAACTCGTTGAGGTCATTCGACAGATCGCCGCTGGCCAGCATTTTTTCGACCTCGGCCTTCATCTGCCGCCCCAGTTCCGGCACCAGCTTGCGCCAGTGCACGAATGGGTTGGCCAGCCGTGCGGCCACCTGCGGATTGATCGCATCCAGCGCCAGAATCCTGTCCGCAGCGAAGGCGTAACCGGCGCCGTCAGGCTGGTGAAAGGCGCGCGAATTGGCCATCAGGGCGCCCAGTAACGAACGCGCCCGATTGGGATTATGCAGCGTATAGGCCGGGTGCTCGAACAGTAAGCGGATATCGTCGAGCGCGTTTTCGGCAATGCTGGAACCCAGCGCGCTGAACCACTTGTCGACCACCAGCGCTGTATCCTGCCACTGCTGGTAAAAGCGCGTGACTATTTCATCGCGTAATTCGTTGCGATGGTGCACGATGGCCTGCAGGCAGGTTATCTGGTCGGTCATGTTATCGGCCTGGTCGAATTGTTCGCGACAAAGCGCCAGGTAGTCGGGTTTTTCCAGCTGCAACAGGTAGGACAGGCAAATGTTTTTCAGCCGCCGGCGCGCGATCGCGTCCGCCTGCGGCCGGTACTCGCCCTGCTGCAGGTTGTCACGGTAGTGCTGGAGCAGTAATGCCTCGGCCCGATCCGCGATTGCCCGCTTGAGCGTTTCACGCACCTCGCGCACGGCGTGCACATCCGCATGTTCCAGCATTTCGGCGAGATACTTTTCTCCCGGCAGCACCAGCATTTCGGCCACCAGCGCGTGATCCGGTCGCGGATTGGACAGCAGATCGAGGAACGCGCTGATCAATGGCTGCTGCAGCGAATCCCAATCCTCGGCGCGCGCCGCCAGCATCGCCAGCATGACGCGACTGGCCAGTTGCTGGCTCGCCTCCCAGCGATTGAAAGCGTCGCTATCGCAAACCATGAGTCGGGCCAGTTCGTCGCTGCCGAGGTCGCTAGTCACGATCACCGGCGCGGAAAATCCGCGAAATGCGGAAAACATTACCCCTGGCGGCATTTGCGGAAACCGCAGCAAGGCCTCGTGGGCATCGATATCGACCACCTGCTCCAGGCTGCCCGCGCTGTCCATGGCAAGCGCCTTGCCGTCAGCATCGAACAGGGCCAGCCGCATCGGCATGTGGAAGGGCCGGTTGAGTTCGCCGCGGGTAGTACCCGCCTGCTGCGTGATCTTCAGGGTGAGCAACTCGCTCGCGGCATCGTATTCACTTTTTATATCGATCTGCGGGGTGCCGGACTGCTGGTACCAGAGCTGGAAACGATCCAGGTCGATGCCCGAGGCGTCCTGCATCGCCATGCGGAAATCGTCGGTGGTTACCGCCTGCCCGTCGTGACGCTCGAAATACAGATCCATGCCCTTGCGAAAGTTCTCCGCCCCCAACAGGCAATGCATCATGCGCACTACCTCGGCGCCCTTGTTGTAAACCGTCGCGGTGTAAAAATTATTGATCTCCTGGTAGGACGCGGGACGCACCGGGTGCGCCATCGGGCCCGCGTCTTCGCTGAACTGGTGATTACGCAGAACGCGGACATCGGCGATACGTTGAATCGC
>CALJQI010000157.1 GCA_937980285.1 uncultured Gammaproteobacteria bacterium
CGCCAGCGGGGCAGCAGCGAGGCATGAATATTGACGCAACCCAGGCGCGGCGCGGTCAGCACCGCCGGCGGCAGCAACAGGCCGTAGGCGGCGACTATCATCAAATCGGCCTGCAGTTCCGCCAGGCTGTCGATATCCGCCTCGGATTTGAAACTCTCGGGCTGGAATACCGGCACGGAATGATCGAGCGCGCAGGACTTTACCGGGCTCGCCTGCAGTTTACGCCCGCGACCGGCGGGGCGGTCCGGCTGGGTATAAACCGCCACCACCCGGTGCCTGCTTTGCAAAAGCGCCTGCAGCGCCGGCAGCGCAAACTCCGGGGTACCCGCATAGATGATTTTGAGCATGGTTGTTGGGGTCGTTAGCCGGTTTTCTGTTTCTGCTGTTTCACCAGCTTGCTGCGAATACGATTTCGCTTCAGGTTGGACAGGTAATCGACAAACAATTTGCCCTCGAGATGGTCCATTTCGTGCTGGATGCAAACCGCCTCTATGCCCTCCGCCTCGAACTCCGACACTTCGCCGTCCTGGTTTTGGGCGCGTACGCGAATGTGTTCGGCGCGGCGCACCTTTTCATAAAAGCCGGGCACCGACAGGCAGCCCTCGTCCATTTCCTCCTCGCCGTCAGATTCGATGATCTCTGGATTGATCAGGCAACGCGGCTGGTTGCGCGCTTCCGAGACGTCCATCACCAGCAATCGGATATGACGATCGACCTGGGTAGCCGCGAGCCCTATCCCGGGCGCCTCATACATGGTTTCGAACATATCGCTGACCAATTGTTTGAGCTCCGCGTCGAACTCGGTAACCGCTTTGGCGACGGTTCTGAGCCTGGAATCGGGAAAATGCAAAATATTTAATAAAGCCATGGTTAAATACTTCAAGAAAAATTATAACTAGTTATCCCAAGTCGATGATTATACTAGTATCTTTGTCATTAAATAACTTGTAGTCGGTTAATTTTAGGCTACAATCCGTCAATTAGTTCCGCATTTTCAGGGGTTTTTATGCCTGCCGATAGTAATAGACAGCTTATAAAAGGATTGATTCTGCTCTCGGGCATGGCGCTGATTGCCGCCTGTGCCGAACCACCACCGCCTTATTCGGTAGTGTACAAGGAAGAAAAACCAACGGAAATGGCCGCCGTAGAGGCGAAAATACCCGTGGCTGAGCCAGAGCCCGTTGAAACCATTGTGTATGAAGCGGAACACCCCGAAACTTACATTGTACAAGAAGGCGATACGCTATGGGATATCTCGACCGTATTTCTGCGCGATCCCTGGTTCTGGCCGGAAATCTGGTTCAAGAATCCGCAGGTCGAAAATCCGCACCTGATTTATCCCGGTGACACGCTGGCAATCGTCTACATCGGCGGCGAACGCCGCGTACAGATACTGAGCCGCGGTGCCGATGGTTCCGTGCTGTCACAGACCTCGGATGGCCTTAAAATCGTCAAGGTCAACCCGCGTATTCGTACACAGGCCATCGACGCCACCATCGCCTCGATCCCGATCGACTCGCTACGCCACCTGCTGGAACGCCCGATCGTCGTCGACGAGGAAACTCTCGAAAACTCGGCATACGTGCTGTCCAGCCTCGACAATCACCTGATCAACAGTATCAACGACAAACTTTACGTGCGTAAACTCGACGCCACCAACACCACCGGGCGTTTCCAGATTTATCGACCCAATCGCCCGCTATTCGATCCCACCACGAAAGAGTTACTGGGTTACGAAGCATTGTACGTTGGCGAATCGAAACTGTTGTTGCGCGGAGATCCGGCCTCGGTCCGGGTAACCAATTCGGAGCGTGAAATCCTGCGTGACGATCGCGTCATGCCGATAGATAACACCAATTTCGAACGCGATTTCATCCCGCGCCCGCCAAACAGCGAAGTCAGCGGTGAAATCGTCGCGCTGCTGGATGCGATCTCGCAAACCGGCATTTACCAGACCATCGCTATCAACCTGGGCCAGCGCGACGGAGTCGAATCCGGTAACGTGCTGCGGATACGCCGCACCGGCAACATTATTGGCGACAGGAACGAACCCGACCCGAGATTCCGCGTCAAACTGCCCGACGAACAGATCGGCATGGCGATGATAATTCGCTCGTTCGAAAAAATGAGCTACGCCCTGATCATGGAAGCCGATTTGCCGATTACGGAACAAGATTACGTCGAATCCCCGTAGCGCCTCGGCAGCTGCGCTAACTCCAACAAGTCTCTGTGGCACCAGGCATCGTCCTGGTGCTATAGTGTTCGGGTCTGCAAACGGAACTGGAGACCCATATGCAAAAGGATTTGCTGCCCGATTTCCTGCACCTCTGTCATGGCTTTGCCAACCGCGGCACGCAATTGCTGCCGTTACTCGAGTATTTCGATGGCGATCCGGCTCGCGTTGTTCGCAGCAAGGCCGACGAACTGCGCGCGATCGGAATCCAGCCTAAAGCAATCGCGCGCATCCTGGCGCCGCAGAGTACCCGGGTGGCGCGGGACCTGGCCTGGGCGCGGGACGATAACAATCACCTGATCTGCCACGATGATCCTGCCTACCCGGCACTGTTACGCCAGATCGGCGATTTCCCGCCGTTGCTTTACGCCAGCGGTGATCCTTCACTGCTACAGGCGCCGCAGATCGCCATAGTCGGCAGCCGCTTGTGCACCCCGGGCGGCGCCCAGAATGCGTTTGACTTTGCCACCAGACTAGCCGAGGCCGGCCTCGTCGTCACCAGCGGCATGGCGCTCGGAATCGACAGCGAGGCGCACCGCGGCGCTTTACAATGCGGCGGTAAAACCCTGGCCGTAATGGGCACCGGCCCCGACGTTATTTACCCGCAGCGCAACCGTCGGCTGGCGGAGGAGATACGGCAACAGGGGTTGATAATAAGCGAGTTCGCTCCGGGCACTCCTGCGCACAAGTCCAATTTCCCGCAACGCAACCGCATTATCAGCGGGCTTTCGCTGGCTACCCTGGTGGTAGAGGCAACCCAACGCAGCGGCTCGCTGATAACCGCGCGGCTGGCCGCAGAACAGGGGCGAGAGGTTTTCGCACTACCGGGTTCGATTCACAATCCGCAAGCGCGCGGCTGCCATAACCTGATCCGCGACGGCGCGTTACTGGCCGAGGCGCCGCAGGACATTACCCGCGAACTTACCCAGCTTGCCAGCTACGTATTTTCGCAATCCGACAGGCCGCCGCCACAGGGGCTGGCGCGGATGGACAGCGAGCATCGACAATTGCTGGATGCTATCGGTTACGACCCTGTTAACTGTGACATACTTGTGCAACGCAGTGGCTTGACCATCGACAAGCTTTCATCCATGCTACTGGTACTTGAGCTTAACGATTTAATTCAATCGGCACCTGGCGGCTGCTACGTCAGGATCTAACGAGGTATCCATGAAAGAAGGCGTTATCGACGTTCTGATGTATATATTTTCGAGCTATGCGGACCAGGATGAAAACCTGCCCGAAGATCGCGATGGCATCGATGCCGACCTGCGCGCCGCCGGATTCGAACCGCTGGAAATCGACAAGGCTTTCGATTGGCTGGACGGGCTGGCCGAGGTGGAAGACACCACCGCTTCCGATCAATCCGATATCGCCACCCGCATACTGGCGCCCGAGGAAAGCGCCAGGCTGTCCTACAACGCACAGGGATTCCTGCTGTTTCTCGAGCAATCCGGGGTGCTGACCCCGCGCCTGCGTGAAATGGTTATCAACCGCGTGATGGCGCTGGAATCAGACTCCGAAGTCGATATCGAGGAATTGAAGTGGGTCGTCATGATGGTGCTGTTCAACAGTTCCGACGAGCAAGACGAAAACGCGCTGATGCATTACGAGGATATCGTATTTGCCGACCAGCCAGCCGTATTCCATTAGTATCGCATTCCAGTCAGACCAGCGGACCAGTTAGCTTAAATGGCCAGCCATCTCGTAATCGTAGAATCCCCGGCGAAAGCAAAAACCATCGAGAAGTACCTCGGCAAGGACTTCAAGGTGCTGGCCTCCTATGGCCATGTACGCGACCTGGTGCCGAAGGAAGGCGCGGTAGAAACCGACAACGATTTCAAGATGAACTACAGCCCGGTGGAGCGCAATCAAAAGCACATCGCCAGCATCAAGAAAGAACTGAAGAAAGCCGATTCGATATACCTCGCGACTGACCCGGACCGCGAAGGCGAAGCCATTTCCTGGCACCTCTACGAGTTGCTCAGGGAAAAGAACCTGATGAAGAATAAACACGCCTACCGGGTGGCGTTTTACGAGATCACAAAGCAGGCAGTGTCCGAGGCGATCGCGCACCCGCGTGAAATCACCATGGACCTGGTCAATGCGCAACAGGCGCGCCGCGCGCTCGACTACCTGGTCGGATTCAACCTGTCGCCATTGCTGTGGCGCAAGATTCGCCGCGGACTGTCGGCCGGGCGCGTGCAAAGCCCCGCGCTGCGCATGATTGTCGAGCGCGAACTCGAGATCGAGGCTTTCAATCCGCAGGAATACTGGAGCATCGAATCGGACAACGTCTTCGACGACCAGCCCTTTAGCGCGAAACTGAACCAGCTGGCCGGCGAAAAGGTCAAGCAGTTCACCATTACCAATGCCGACCAGGCCAACGAAGCCCACCGTCGTTTGAGCGACGCCGCCCAGGGCAAGCTGCGGGTCGACAAGGTCGAAAAGAAACAACGCAAACGCAACCCGGCGCCACCGTT
>CALJQI010000158.1 GCA_937980285.1 uncultured Gammaproteobacteria bacterium
TACCGCTGATGCGCAGGTCTTTGGTTTGGTGCATTATCATTTCATTGCTTTCCGAAAACGGCTATCTATTTGAAAAAAGGCGGTATTCTTAACGATCGGGGGGTTAATTACCAGCCTTAAATGTGTTCAGCAGGGCTTGCGTCTGATCGTCCTGCAGGCGCGGGCCGTACTGGGTGACAATCTTGGCCGACGCCGTCGAGGCCAGTTCGCCCGCCTGGTGATAGCTCATACCGTTGGTAAGACCGTAGAGAAAAGCGCCTGCGAACATATCGCCGGCGCCCAGGGTATCGATTGCGTTTACTTTTTTGGGCTGCACTTCGATCAGCCCGAGGCCGTCGAACAACAAGGCGCCCTGCTTGCCGCGGGTAATGGCGAAACTGCGCGATATCTTTTTGAACAACTCGACCGCCTCTTCGAGACTGTCGGTTTTCGCCAGTTCCATGGCCTCGTCCTCGTTGGCGAACAACAGGTCGACCTGGTCGCCGATCATCGCTTCCAGGGATTCGCGGAAAAATTTGACCATGTTCGGGTCGGACAGCGTCAGCGAGGTCTTGATATCGCGGTTTTCGGCGATGCGTCGCACCTCGATGGCTGCGTCACGCGCGTTATCCGCGCTCGCCAGATAACCCTCGATATAAACATACTCGGACTTTTTAATCGCCTCCTGGTCAATATCGCTGCTGTCGAGTTCGCCGCTGACGCCGAGGAAGGTATTCATCGTGCGGTCGGCGTCCGGCGTAACGAATACCAGGCACTTGCCGGTTATGCCGTCAGGCAGGGGTTTGAAATCGAGGTTGGAATTAACCCCGGAATCGTGCAGGTCGCGCGCGAACACCTGCCCGGTCATGTCGTTGGATACGCGGCAGTCGAAATGGGTGCTGGCGCCCATCTGCGCCAGCGCGATGATGCTGTTGGCGGCCGAACCGCCGCAGGCCATGCTTTCGTGCGAGTCTTCCAGTTGCGCGATCAGGCTGTTCTGGCGCTGCTCGTCGATCAGCGTCATGACGCCCTTGTCGATGCCCAGTTCGATCAGCTTGTGCGGGCTCGAGTGGTACTCGATATCGACCAGCGCGTTGCCGATCGCGTATACATCAAATTTGCTCATAAATGTCCTTCAATCAGTGGCTTACCCGAACCACTTGACCCGTGTTATCAGTATGGCTGGGTAATCTTTTGATTATCGTGTGAAAACAGAATTAAATCCGCAATACTGCCAGATATTGCTTTTCAAATCAGCTCAAAAAGTCTATATATACACCTCGCTTGTAAGGAAACGGGGGTGTTAGAATGTATCGCATTGAAACAACCGACCCGATTACCGGCAGATCTTTGAAGCAGCTCGTCAATATGCCTTATGTCATCGAGAACGATGACGACGACAGCCTGGTAATATACTTCGAGTCCGAGTACAACCGCGATCTGTACCTGCAGAATCCGGAAGATCACCGGCTCGTGCATCACGGGAAGAACCGGGCCTGAGGCCCGCCGCAAACAACCACAATAGCAAGCAGTAACTCCAGCTTTCAAAGCCATCGAATCGATGGCTTCCGTTTAGCCAGGCACATAGTCTGACTCAATCAATTTTATTAATAAAATTAACTACATTTATACAGGTGTCTTGCTAAGATACGCGGCTCACGAAAACGTTTCTTACACAACTTGGAGGCATCATGTCCCTTAAAGGATCTCAAACCGAACAAAACCTGAAAGACGCATTCGCGGGTGAATCTCAGGCTAACCGCCGCTACCTGTACTTCGCCGCGAAAGCCGATGTCGAAGGTTTCAACGACGTATCCGCCGTGTTCCGTTCCACCGCCGAAGGTGAAACCGGTCATGCCCACGGCCATCTCGAGTATCTCGAGGAAGTCGGCGATCCGGCGACTGGTCTGCCGATCGGAAACACCGAGGACAACCTGAAGGCTTCGATCGCCGGCGAAACCCACGAGTACACCGATATGTACCCTGGCATGGCAAAGACCGCGCGCGACGAAGGTTTCGACGAAATCGCCGACTGGTTCGAAACCCTGGCCAAGGCGGAGCGTTCGCACGCCAACCGTTTCCAGAAGGCTCTCGACAATCTCGACGCCTGATTGAACCGTTCCGGGCTGCAAAACGATTGCTTTTGCAGCCCGGTCATATCTTCATTTAAAACAGCGAAGCAAACCGATGTCCACTGCATCCCGTGAAGGCAGTCTGGAAGCCCCTACCCGTCATCCGCTCGGTCAGAACGAGCCGGGGTTCTACGACGAAGCCGCGTTAATGGAAGAACTCGAGCGCGTTTACGACATATGCCATGGCTGTCGTCGTTGCGTCAGCCTGTGTAACGCCTTTCCTACCCTGTTCGACCTGGTCGACGAATCCGACACGATGGAGGTCGACGGTGTCGACAAGGCGGATTTCTGGCAGGTCGTCGATCACTGTTACCTGTGTGACCTGTGTTACCTGACCAAGTGTCCCTACGTACCGCCGCACGAATGGAACGTGGATTTTCCACACCTGATGTTGCGCGCCAAGGCGATTGGCTACAAGCAGGGCCGTGCCAAATTTCGCGACAAGGTCATTACCTCGACCGACACCGTTGGCAGTTTCGCCAGCATTCCGATCGTGGCCAATGTCGTCAATGCGGCCAACAAAAACGAACATACCCGCGCCCTGCTCGAATCGGCGCTCGACATTCACCCGGACGCGCGCCTGCCCGAGTATCACAGCAATACGCTGAGCAAGCGCAGCCGTAACCATAAGCCGGGTGAACATGAAATTCAGGCCAGCGATAAAACCACCGGCAAGGTCGCCATCTTCGCCACCTGTTACGGCGAGTACAACGAGCCGCAGGTAGCCGAGGACTTGCTGGCGGTATTCGAGCATAACCAGATCCCGACCATGATCGTCAAAAACACGGTTTGCTGCGGTATGCCCAAGCTCGAACTGGGCAACCTGCAGGCGGTGGAAAAACTCAAGAATCACAATATTCCGTTGCTCGCCAGGCTGGTCGACGAGGGCTGGGATATCATCACCCCGGTGCCGTCGTGCACGCTGCAGTTCAAGCAGGAACTGCCGTTGATGTTTCCCGATGACGCCGACGTTAGCAAAGTGCAGCAGGCTTTTTTCGATCCCTTCGAGTATCTCGCGCTACGCCACAAGGCGGGTCTGCTGAAAACCGAATTCCAGGCAGGCATCGGTAAGATCGCCTACCATGTTGCCTGCCACCAGCGCGTGCAGCGCATCGGCATGAAGACCCGCGACGTGCTGGAACTGATTCCCGATACCGAAATCGAAGCCATCGAACGCTGCTCGGGGCATGACGGCACCTACGCGATCAAAAAGGAATTCCACGACGTTTCGATGAAAATCGCAAGGCCGGTGGTCAACCGCGTGAAAAAGGCGGAAGCCGACGCCTATGCCAGCGACTGCCCGATGGCGGGGCACCATATCTCCGCCGGGCTCGCCGACGGTAGCAGCACGCAGCATCCGATCAGCCTGTTGCGTCAGGCTTACGGAATTTAGACTATGGAGATGAACATGAGCCAGCAAATCACCCGTGAAGACCTGATGAGCCTGGAGCAATACGCCGAGAAACGCGGCGAATTCCGCCAGCAGGTCATCGAGCATAAAAAGCATCGCCAGCTGCCGCTGGGACCCAACGCGACGCTCTACTTCGAGGACCGGCTTACCCTGCTCTACCAGATCCAGGAAATGCTGCGCATCGAAAAGGTGTTCGAAGCCGACGGCATCAACGAGGAGCTCGAAGCCTACAACCCGCTGGTTCCCAGTGGCCGCAACTTCAAGGCTACTTTCATGATCGAGTATCCGGATCCGCTGGTGCGCGCGGCTCAGCTCGAAAAAATGGTCGGCATAGAAGACCTGGTCTGGATGCAGATCGGCGAATTCGACCGGAGCTGGTCGATCGCCGACGAAGATCTCGAGCGCTCCACCGAGAGCAAGACTTCCGCGGTTCACTTTCTGCGCTTCGAAATCAGCGACGACATGGCGCAGGCGCTGAAGGACGGGGCAGCGTGGCAGGTGGGCGTTCAGCACCCGGTCTACAGCTATGAACTGGCGGTCGAGGGCGACACGCGCGCCTCACTGCTGAACGATCTGGACTAGCTCTTTGCCCGGCTAGCAAGCGCTGCCGACCGGCATCACTTCTGCTGGCGCTGCAGGCCTTCGGGCATTTCGTCGGCGGCGCGCATAGCCGATGACTGCAGCAGGCCAGGATCGGCCAGGCAGGCGAGCAGAAAATCGATAGAGTCGAATCCCCAGAAAACTTCGCCGTCGAGGACGAAACCCGGGACGCCGAACACGCCGGCTTCGAGAGCGGTTTCGGTGTTTTGCCTGAGCGTCGCCTTGACATCGTCGCTGTCAGCCCGTGATACGACGTCTTCTGCTCCCAACTCGCGAACGAGCCGTTGCCATTGCTCTTCATCGTCCGACGAGCAACCCTCGGCCCAGACAAACCGAAACAGACGCTGCACAGCTTCGAGTTCAGCATCCATCGCGACACAGAGACGTAGCAGCCTGAGCGGATTGAACGGGTGTGCCGGCGGCATCGTCAGCGCGATGTCATTGCTGTCGGCCAACCAGCTAACATGGCGAAAG
>CALJQI010000159.1 GCA_937980285.1 uncultured Gammaproteobacteria bacterium
GACTTTTCACAAAAACTGATGACATTCAATCGCCTCGGCGGCATAACGATACTCTCCGATGATATATAGCGTTGGTCGAGATTCTGGGCTGTTCATTTAACCCAACCCCGGACCCCGATTCAAGCCGATAATTCTGCCTGACTAACGGCGCAACTCAAAGCGCAACTCAAAGCGCAATAATGGCCTCACCCGGTCCTCCTGAACAACCAGTAATGCGCGTCCCCATCCTTGTTGTAAGGCGCGTCGCGGAGCAGCTTTACCAGCTCGATGCGCGCTTCGGCCAGCAGTTTATCCACCAGCGGCTGGAAATCGGTCTGCTGGTAATAATGCGTGCGCGTCGATATCAGCAGCAATCCTCCCGGGCGGGTCAACTGCAACAAAACCTCCATCGCCTCGGGCGGCACGTGGCCGAGGGTAAACACGCCCACCGACAACACCGCGTCGTAACTGTCGGCGGCGTAGCTTCGCGCCGCCTGCATCATGTCGATCGAGCCCGCCAGCTTGCGGTATACCCCGCTGGCACCGGCCTGCTCGATCATCGACTCGGAGAGATCGAATCCGTCGACCCGTCGATAGCCCAGCGCCTGCAGTTCGATCCCGACCAGCCCGGTACCGCAGCCGGCGTCAAGCAGGCTAGCGTCGCTATCGTCCAGGTATTGCCTTAGCAGTCTCGCGGAAATCGCCGGCCCGCTGTATTCGGCGCTGGTGATATCCAGGTTGTAATTCCGCGCCCAGTCGTCGTAGTAGTCACGCAGGTTTTGCGGATCGCCATCGAGGCGCATAGCCGCGTCGATAGCCGGGTTACTGGAAATCTTGTCGTCGCTCATGGCCGCAGGGTATCACGATTTCGCGGCCGTGAATCGAAACCCGGCATGCCTCGATGGACGATATTTCCGCATTGTCGGGCAATCCTTCCAACTGCTACCATAAGCGCCAGTTTCATCTATCGCGGAAGATCCGATGCCTGCCAACGATCCACTGCTGCAACCGTTTCAGCTCAAGCACCTGACCCTGAAGAACCGGCTCATGACTTCCTCGCATGAGCCCGCCTATACCGAGGACGGCATGCCGAAGGAGCGCTACCGCCTGTATCACGAGACGCGCGCCGAGGCCGGGCTGGCGATGACCATGACCGCGGGATCGGCGCTGGTATCGAAAGACAGCCCGCCGGCCTTCGGCAACATTCTCGCCTACCGCGAAGAAGTGGTACCGTGGATGCGCGAACTCGCCGATAGTTGCCACCAGCACGACTGCAAGGTCATGATCCAGCTCACTCACCTCGGGCGGCGCGCCCACTGGAATCATTCCGACTGGCTGCCGACCCTGTCGCCTTCGGGGATGCGCGAGCCCGCGCATCGAGCTTTTCCCAAGATCATCGAGGACTGGGATATCGAACGCATCGTAGCCGACTACGCGCTCGCCGCCGAGCACATGCAGGCCGCCGGGCTCGACGGCATAGAACTGCAGTGCTACGGGCATTTGATCGACCAGTTCTGGTCGCCGGTCACCAATTTCCGCGACGACGACTGGGGCGGCGCGCTCGACAACCGCCTGCGCTTTACGCACCTGGTCCTGGACGCGATTCGCGCTCGCGTCTCCGCCGACTTCATCGTCGGCCTGCGGCTGGTAGTCGACGAACAGATGGAAAACGGTCTTACCCGCGAAGTCGGCATCGAAATCGCGCGCCGCATGGTTGCCGGCGGGCAGATCGACTTTCTCAACGTGATTCGCGGACATATCGATACCGACGCGGCGCTGACCGATATCATCCCGGTGCAGGGCATGGCCTCGTCACCGCATCTCGACTTTGCGGGAGAAGTTCGCAGCGAAACGAAGTTTCCGGTATTTCACGCGGCCAAGATTGCCGACGTCGCCACCGCAAGACACGCGGTCGCCAGCGGCAAGCTCGACATGGTCGGCATGACGCGCGCGCATATCGCCGACCCGATGATCGTGCAAAAGTTGATGCAGGATCGCGAGCAGGACATCCGTCCCTGCGTTGGCGCCACCTACTGCCTCGATCGTATTTACCTTGCCGGCGAAGCCTTGTGCATCCACAACCCGGCCAGCGGGCGCGAAGCGACCATGCCGCAACAGATCAGCGAGCGCAGCGACAGGCCGAAAAAGATCGTGGTCGTCGGCGCCGGCCCGGCCGGGCTCGAGGCAGCCCGGGTTGCCGCCGAGCGCGGGCACCAGGTGATTGTTTTCGAAGCCACGCCGAAACCCGGCGGGCAGGTATTGTTGATGACAAGATCACCGCGCCGCCGCGAAATGATTGGCATCATCGACTGGCGCGTCGAGCAATGCGACAAGGCCGGGGTCGAATTTCGCTTCAACAGCTACGCCGAGGCCGACGATATCGTCGCCGAAGATCCCGATATCGTCATTATCGCCAGCGGCGGACTGCCCAATACCGAAATACTCCGCAACGGCAACGAACTGGTGGTCTCGGCGCGTGACATTATTTCCGGGGATGTTGCGCCCGCGGCGGAAGTACTGCTATACGACGACGGCGCCGATCACCCGGGAATGCAGGCGGCGGAAGTCATCGCCGAAAGCGGCGCGCGGCTGGAGTACGTCTCGCCGGAACGCCAGATCGCACCCGATATCGGCGGCACCAACCTGACGCCGTACATGCGCAAGCTGTTACCGCTGGACGTGACCTTTACCCTGTGCCGGCGCGCGCTGCAGGCAAGCCGTGACGGCGATAAAATTCGCGTCACGCTGGGCAGCGACTACGGTGATTTTGCCAGTCAACGGCTGGTCGACCAGGTCGTAGTCGAGCACGGCGTATTGCCGCTCGACGAAGTCTATTTCGAGCTCAAGCCGCTATCGAGCAACCTCGGCGAAGTCGACTATGACGCCCTGATCGAAGGCAGGCCGCAACAGGTCGAGCGCAACGCCGAAGGAAAATTCAAGCTGTTCCGAATCGGCGACGCGGTCGCGTCGCGCAACATCCACGCGGCAATCTACGATGCCCTGCGCCTGGTGAAGGACCTCTGATATCGATCTGTAATCTACATAGATCTATCGTCATCCCGCGGTTTGACCGCGGTATCCAGTATTTAAGCCTCCCTCACTGCCCCTGGGTCCCGCGGTCGAACCGCGGGATGACAATAAAAACAAATCCGGCAATTGAGATCGAGCAGCAGCAGGATGGTGCTGTTACTTAAGGAATCTCTGCAAAACTCAAAATCCAGAGTCATTGCGAGCGGGGCCCAGCCCGTGAGCGAAGCGAACGCATTGGCTGAAGCGAAGCAATCTTTATGTTGAATTTCAAATACTTAA
>CALJQI010000160.1 GCA_937980285.1 uncultured Gammaproteobacteria bacterium
CGTGGGGCTGCCGGTGCTCTGACTCCAGCCCCCCTTGAGAATGAAATTATTGTTCGAACCGTGTGGCCCCCAGGGGTTACCGTTCTCGCCGCCCGTCGGCGATGAGTCCCCGCCACCGGTATCCGAGCCATGGCAGTCCGAACAATACATCGTCTGCGAACCGATATTGGCGGCTCCGTTAAACGGGCTGCGCCAGTTGTTGGCGTTCGCCTGGCGCAGGCTTGCCGTACGATTAGTGCTTCTGATGACCGGGTGCCAGGAGCGATGATTGTTGGTTGAATAGGCGGCCGAGGCGCCGGAATCTGTGGTAGACGCGGGTTGCCCCTGGTGCGATGCCGGCGCGTTGAATTCCATTGCCTGGTTGGTGAACTGGTCGACATCGTTAGTCCCGCTGCTGGTGCCGCCGGTGGTATTCGTCAGACTGGGAGGATTAGCGCCGTAAGCGTAATCGGAATGACATTTCAGGCAAATCTGGTATTCGCGGGTTACATGCGCGCTGCTAACCAGGGTGCTGGCGCCGGTACCGCCATCGCCGCGCTTGACGTTATAGCTGATCGGAAAATTGGTCGGCGAAAAGACATTCGAACCGTATACGGGTTCTACACCCCAGCTGCCGCGCAACACGCCTGACGCGATATTGGTATGCCCGCTGGAATGATCGTGGGTTCCCGCCTGGGTACCGCCGGTGTTATTGAACAGCCGGTTCTTCAGTACTCGGTGGGGATTGTGGCAATCGGTACACTCGACATGCCGATTGGCGTTATTCAGGTTGGCCGCACTCTCGAACAGGTCGGCATCCAGCGCCGTATGAATTTCCTCTGTCGTTTGCTGATCGCTGTTGTCGATCGGCATATGCGTCAGGCCGGTGGTAAAGTCGGTCTTGATATCCGGCACCTGGAAAGAGCCTCCGCCCTGGCCATTGAGCACGCCGCCGTCCGCGGAATGACAGGTGTAGCAGGCTTCTTCCAGCGCGGCGCTGCCGCCGGTCTTGGGGCTCACCGGGCTGTCAGTGCCCTCGCGCAGCAAGTGCCTGGCGCCCTGCACCGTGTGGGTATCGTGACAGTTCAGGCAACTGGCCTGCCACACCGGCGTATTGAGCGGAAACTCGCGCTGGTTGGCCGCCGCCACGGTATAGGTTTCGTCAGCCGCAAGCGGGTCGGCATGGGCCGACTGCGCCCAGGCCAGGCCGAGCTTGTCATGGCAGGCGAGGCAGATGATGTCGTTGGCGCTATCGAAGTTTCCACCGGAAGGAAAACCTTCCTGCAGACGGTGCAGGCGCAGAAACTTGATATTCTTTGTAATATCGGAGTCGCGGATATGCGGATCATGGCAGCTGGTGCACTGCACCTGGTCGTTTTCGAGCGGGACCAATGGCTTCGAACCCGGTGCCGGATTGGCGATATAGGTTTCGGAAGCGGGATTTCTTAATTCACCGTCTGCGGCGGCCAGCGCAGCGTTGTAGGTAAATGAAATCGGGTGATCGTTAGTCAAATCCTCACCCAGCTTGCGGGTAAATCCGGTGGTATCGCCCTGGCCCGACGGTATGACCCCGCCGGGGCCGGTTCCCGTCATGTTTATGGTTACATTGGTTTGCGAGTTCAGTACGTTGACCTGGCCGATGGCGATGGTGCCGTCGTGACAGGAAAGGCACAGCTTGGAACTACCGCCCGGTGTTGCCGCGATATCGCTGGCATTGATGGTATCTGAATTATAAGGCGTATAGGCCGCGCCGGAATCCTGGCGATTCCATAGTGGCGCGCCGGGTTTGGCCGCTGCGCGATGCGGGGTGTGGCAAAATACACAAATTTGAGACTCGGTAACCGCGGTAGCGGTGCCCGGGCCGGTATTCGACAGGTTGTGACGGGTATTGGCGATATCGGAGATAGGTTCGGCGCCGAGCGGAAGACTCGCTGCCAGCAAGCAGGGCAGCAGGCCGGCGGCAGGCTTGCGGTACAAATTCCGTAGGCGACTAAGTAAACCCATCCTAGTTACTCCCGAGATACTGGAACATCGAAATCCGACCGTTAAGCATATCGGACACGAAAACCCGGTCGCGATCGTCCACCCATATTCCGGTCGGCTGCGAGAACTGGCCCGCCGACGGCCCGGAGCCACCGATGGACATCAACAATTCTCCCTGTTGATTATAGATCAACAGGTAATCGTAATAGCTCTCGGAAACATAAACATTACCGTCCGAATCGAGCGCGATGCCCTTGGGACGCGAAAAATTACCGACATAGAGGCCACGCTGCCCGACCACCCTGATAAATTGCCCCTGATGGTCGAATATCTGGATACGCGCGTTTAACGAATCGGCCACGTAAAGCCTATCCTGCCGATAAACCAGGTAGGTCGGGTGATTGAACTGACCGGCGTCACTGCCGGCGCTGCCCCAGGTATCGATTAATTCCCCGCCCATATTGAACAGCTTGATATCGCCGGCATCGGTATCGCTGATAAAAAACCGGCGGCCCTGTGGATCGAAACTGATTCCGGTGGGACGTTTCAGCACATCGCGTCCAAAGCTGCTTAAGACCTCCCCGTTTAAACTAAGTCGATATACCAGCGCCAACTCGGAATCGGTCACCCAGATCGAGTCTTCGGCATGGACTATTCCGATCGGGCTCGGCAACGAAAAATCAAGGCTGCGCTCATTCCAGACGACGAATTCCTGCAGGATTTCGTCAAACACGAAGATTGACTGCAGGCCAGGATCGGTGACGTAGACCTTGCCCTTGTTATCGGTGGTTACCTGCTGCGGCCGTACCACATCGAGCACGGACTTCTTTTTCGCGTCCAGACCGACAACGGCCGCCCAGAACCGCGCCAGCGAACCTCGGTTTTGAACCTCGTCCCTGAGGTTGGATTCACCGTATATATGCCCGATAATAGCGGAGCGCGGCACCGCCGGCGGTGCGGGCCATACTTCGCCTTGCTGGCCGCCGTCTTCGATCGAGGGCATTTTAAAAGGGTGCTGGAGGGAGGAAACGGTCGCACAACTCGATAACGCTGTCGCGAAAAATACGATCACGGCGGCGCTGAGCCAAGGCCTTGGAGCCGACAGGCTGTCGATCGAAAACCTGCGCAGCGAACTTACCACCGCCCCGGTCCGCCGGTCTGGTTGCTGCCGCGGATTCCGGTTTTCAATCCCGGTTTACCCGAATGGCAGAGGTGACACTCATCCACCGACCAGGCGACCTGCCCGTTGTGGCACATTCCGCAATACTGGCCGTCGATGATTTTTCCCATGTCCATTGGATTAGAGCCGGCGCGCATTTCGAATCCCAGCTCACCGTGGCAGACCTTGCAACGAAAACGCATCCGGTGAAACCAGTGCGGAAAT
>CALJQI010000161.1 GCA_937980285.1 uncultured Gammaproteobacteria bacterium
TCGAAGGACAGGCGCCGGTCATGGCCCAGCCGATACCGAACATGATGCTTCCCGGAATGGTGCCGCCATTGTAGGGCTTTTTTGCTATTTCCCGTTTTCTGCAGAGCGTTGCAAAACCGATCATGCAAAGCCCGATAGCACAGGCAAAGACCAGCAGTAGCGGAATATTCTGCAGCAGGAAGAGGCCGTGAATCTGCTCGAAATCGGACAATCCTCCCATACTCAGCGTAATACCCATTGCAAGACCAAAGGCAGCGTAAAAAACATAATCTCGTAGCATCGTATTTTGCATCCTGGAGCCCCTAGGTCAGATAATGGATGGCCATTGAAAACGCAATCGCGGCGGCGAAAAATGTCATCGAAGCGATCAGGCTGGACGGCACCAGGCGACTGACACCGCTCAATCCGTGGCCCGAGGTGCAACCGCCGCCCAGCTGGGTGCCGAAACCAATTAGCGCCCCGCCGACGAACAGCGTCAGAATAAACGCGAAACCCTTGCCGAACAGTTCGCTATGAACCGTTCCGAGATCAACCTGTATGCCGGTTTTTCCACGGATCAATGCGCCGATAAAGCCGCCCAGGATCAACGCGCACAGGAATGCCAGATGAACCGACCAGTGAACCCGCCTGGCTACGGCCACGGGCTCCTGTTGCCCGGTCGCGGATTTGTTCTGGTGACGCGATTCCAGAAATCGGGTGACCTCGGCTTCGCCGAACTCCTCGATGGTAGCAGCCATTAACGCGTCTTCGAACAGCTTCGGCTTTTGGCTGAAAGCGGCGCTCGCCTCGTCCAGGGCCCTGTCGCTTTTCCATTGCACGACACGGGCCCAGCTACCCGATACGCCCAGGGTTCGGTTATTGGCGAAATAGAATCCCAGGGTAACGAATGCGAGTAAAATCGCGGTCATCCACCAGGGCAGGTATTCAGTCATAGCACTAGCTCTCGATCCTGTTAAAAGCGATTAACCAACTCGCTTTAAAAGTTTGACCAGTGCGGCATCGTTTTTCTCGAGCGCGAGGTCAAAGGCGGTTTGTCCATGGATGTTTGTCTTCGAAGTATCGGGTTTGAAGCCCAGCAAAAGCTTGACCATGTCAATCGACCCGATCTCCACCGCAGCCATCAAAGCCGTCGTTCCTTCTACGTTGCTGGCATTTATATCGACACCGACCGTTTTTATCAACGAGGCGGCCATCCGGGTCCTGTCCTTGGCGATACAGTTGAACAGCGCGGTTGTCGCCAGTTCATCCTGGCTGCGATTGATGGTGATTTTTTTTCCGTTCGGCAGCAGCGATAAAGGCACCAGCTGCCCTTTTCTGGCGGTCACATATCTGGCGCAGGCAATATACTCGCCATTGCAGTAGGCTTTCTTCCAGATTTCGAGCGCTGGATTTAATGCAAACTGTACAAACAATTCACAACTGCTGATATGTGAGCAAGCCATTAAAAAACCTCGATCTTAACGGTGTTGTCTCGCAATCCTTCGAATCCGATTCCAGGCCGGGCCAAAGCCACATGAAGCCTTTCTATCGCCGGGATTTTTTTTATAGTCAAAGGCTAAATTTAGCTTAAAACAGGTAAATTGCAAAGCGTCGGCGGACGGCCGCGCCGATACAGGCCCTTCCGCCGACTCGAGATTTCCTGACTTATCGCCGAAACGCGAAAGCCCTTGCCTTGATCGAAGGCATAGTGGTTCTTGATCCGGCCAACCGGCTCCAGCGGCCAAGGGAAAACCAGATAGCGTTACTCTCTTCACGGTAATTCAGGTAGGCGGCGTCAGCTTATTGAAATTATCTCCACAGGCAATTCCAAGCGGATCAGGATTGCCGTCGATCGCAATTTCCGGGATGAAGGGATTTCAGGCAAAAAAAAGCCGGGAACGAATCCCGGCTTCGGCTACGACACGAGGCCGTATTAGTACATGTGCTGGCCGCCGTTGATATCGACAGTCGAACCGGTGATGAACTCGGCATCATCTGCGACCAGGAACAACACGCCGCGGGCGATGTCTTCGACTCGACCGAGGCGTCCTATCGGAATAGTGCGAATGATCTTGGCAAGCACGTCTTCGGGTACCGCACGAACCATGTCGGTTTCGACATATCCGGGGGCAATCGCATTGACAGTGATGTGCTTAGCCGCGCCTTCCAGCGCCAGCGCCTTGGTAAATCCGTGAATACCCGACTTGGCGGCAGCATAGTTGACCTGGCCGTACTGACCGGCCTCGCCGTTTACCGAACCGATGTTGACGATGCGGCCGAATGCACGCTCGCGCATGCCCTCGATCACGGCTCGCGAACAATTGAAGCAGGACGCGAGATTGGTTTGAATAACCGCATCCCACTGCTCGAAAGTCATGCGATGCATGGTACCGTCACGGGTGATGCCAGCGTTGTTGACCAGCACCTCTACGGGGCCGAGATCGGCTTCGATCTGCTGCACTGCTGCCTGCACGGCCTCGAAATCCGATACGTCGAACTTGTAAGCCTTGATGCCAGTGCGCTCGCTGAACTCGGCGGCGGCGGCGTCATTACCGGCGTAATTCGCTGCAACGGTGTAGCCGGCATCATTCAATGCCGTGCTGATGGCTTCCCCGATTCCTCGGGTACCGCCGGTTACCAGAGCTACTCTGCTCATTTTATGTCTCCATTAGTCGTTTAGTTAGTATTTTATCGTTCTACCGCCAGGGCAACGCCCTGCCCGCCGCCGATACACAGCGTCGCCAGACCTTTGTTGGCGTCGGTACGCTGCATGCCGTGCAACAGTGTCACCAGTACGCGTGCGCCGGAAGCGCCAACCGGATGCCCCAGTGCGATCGCGCCACCGCTGATGTTGACCTTGTCGGTATCCCATCCCAGCTCGGCGTTGACCGACATCGATTGCGCGGCAAAAGCCTCGTTGGATTCGATCAGGTCGAGATCGTCGACGCTCCAGCCGGCCTTTTCCAGGCACTTGCGGGTAGCTGGAATCGGGCCCGTGCCCATGATCGCCGGATCGACGCCCGCGCTGGCGTATGACTTGATCGTCGCCATCGGTGTCAAACCCAGTTCTTTCGCCTTGTCTTCGCTCATGATCAGCAACGCGGCGGCGCCGTCATTGATGCCGGAAGCGTTACCCGCGGTAACGGTGCCTTCGCGATCGAAAGCGGGACGCAGGTTGCCAAGACCCTCGGCGGTGACGCCGGCCTTGGGGTATTCGTCACGATCGAACACGACCGGGTCGCCCTTGCGCTGCGGGATTTCAACCTTGGCGATTTCATTCGCGAACAGGTCATCCGCCTGGGCGCGTTCCGTTTTTTGCTGCGAGGCCGCGGCGAAGGCGTCCTGGTCGTCACGGCTGAAGCCGAACTTCTTGGCGATATTTTCCGCGGTGACGCCCATGTGGTAATCGTTGAATGCATCCATCAGGCCGTCGACCAGCATGGTGTCCTTCAATTGCCAGTCGCCCATGCGCTGGCCGTCGCGGGACTTCGGTAACGCGTGCGGCGCCAGGCTCATGTTTTCCTGTCCGCCGGCGATGATCACGTCAGCATCACCGCACTTGATCGCCTGCGCCGCCAGATGCACCGACTTGAGGCCGCTACCGCAGAGTTTGTTAATGGTCATCGACGGGCATTCCTGCGGAAGACCGGCTTCCATCGCCGCCTGGCGCGCGGGGTTCTGCCCGGTAGCCGCGGTCAGGATCTGTCCCATGATGACTTCGTCGACCTGCTCGGGCGCAACACCGTTACGCTCTAACAGGGACTTGATGACTATTGCGCCCAGCTTGCTCGCCGGAGTGCCTGCGAGCGAACCGCCAAACGCGCCTATCGGAGTACGCACTCCGTCTACTATTACTACGTTTGTCATATTGTCTTACCTGTAAAAAAAAAGGCCCGGGGTATTGTACCACCGGGCCGAAACATTGGAGGAGTAAAACTACGGAGTCATTTGATTACAATCAAGCCAACTCCAAAAAGGAGTAAAACTAAGCGGCTTTCTTGCCTGCCTTGCTCATTTCCTTTTCGATGTTTTCGACGGTCTTCTTGGCTTGAGCCTGGGCTTGGGCCAGTGAACCTTCGAAAATCTTTCCGGCTTCAGAAACGGCAGCTTCGATTGCAGCTGAGTTTTCTTTAGCGGCAGTAACCAGCTTCTCGTTGAGAGATTCGACGTACTTCTGCTGCATTTCGACAACGTCATTCAGGTCTTTGGTTTCTACCAGAGCCTGTACGTGTGCCAGGTTGCTTTGCATCAGCTGGGCCGCGTTGTCGGCCTGGCTTTGCATCAGTTTGACTGCCAGAGCAGTGTTGTTTTCGGCCAGTTTGATTGCCGGCTTGAGGCTGTCCTGGGCCAATTTCACGAAATCTTCGTACATGATAATTTCCTCGTTTAGAGTTAGCACTTAAGGGTTAAAAAACTTATGTTGCAGTGCAACAATACGCATAATATAGGGCGCGCCGGCACATATGTCAAGCTTTTTGTTGCACCGCAACAAAAAAATATTATAGCGCTAAGTCTCTGTTTTTCAAATACTAAATTAGAACAGAGAAAGAAACCTGATGATTATTTTCCAAATTGGAAAAAATTTTTCCTGGATGTACGCCGTTATTAACCGCGTTCCGTTTCGATGGTTTCGGCGAGATCAGGAGATTAGCTCCGCGGCCATTTCCAGCGAGGTTTCCAGTACCGCTAATTCCTGGCTGGACGAGGCCTCAGGGTGATAATAAAGGCGAATATCGAACTCGATATCCCAGTGCTCGTCCCCCGAGCGGCACAGCTTGCCCTGCTCAAGATCGGAAACGATCGATGTCCTTGGTAACCAGGCGAAGCCCAGCTTTTCCTGCACCAGGGATTTAAGCGTATGGGAATAGGGATTTTCATAACGCCGCGAAAGAAAACAGGAGTGTGCCTCGTCCTGGATCAACTGGTCGACCGCCCTGCCAAATATCGAGTCGTGGGCGTAGGCGATAAAAGGCAGCGGATTTTCCCTCGATCCCGGCAACGTGAACAACGGTGACTTATTCTGATTGGGTATGGTAACGGGAATCAGGGATTCCTTGCCTATCGTCGTATAGGCAAACTTTTTCTCGTCGATCGGCAATGTTAGCGATTCGTTGGCATAACAAAACAGGTAATTGACATGCCCCCGATTGAGCAGGTTGATGCACTCGCTGAGCTTTTCCGAAAGCAGCCGCACGAAGACGCGATCGAACCTGGCTTCGATTCGCTTTACCCAGTCCAGGAACAGGGTTTGCGCGATCGAGTTTTGCGCGGCTACGGTGATTTCGAAATCCCCGCTGTCACCGAGCACGCGTACCGCATCACGCGCGTTATACAGGCGACGCAACGTGACTTCGGCTTCAGGAACAAAAATTCGGCCCTGGGGCGTCAGGCAGAAATTCTTGCTGTCGCGGTCGACCAGGTCCGATCCCAGCCACGCTTCCAACGCCTTGATACGACGGCTCAGGGCCGATTGCGTTATATGCCGTTCACGTGAAGCCGCGGTAAAACTTTCCAGGGCGGCCAGGCAAACGAAGTCCTCGAGTAATTTAATATCCATCGACTCCCCCGGTCTGGTTATGGCTATGCCCCTAAATGCTTTTATACGGAGCTCATTCCGAAACGGAATGGTAACAGTCTAAATGAGCATTGGCGAAAAAGAGTGAATCAGAGGATATTGATTGTCATGAGAATCGATTAATTCTCGTTCACTCTCTTTTCTTGCCAGAGAATAAACAAACTGGAATGGGCAGGGCAACGCTTCGAGTTGCAAATATTCCAGAAAAACACCGGAGGAGTCCATCATGAGAAAAACCATTTCGAGCCTGGCGCTCGGCATCGCCGTCAGCCTGTCATCGAGCGCGGCCCTGAGTGCCGAAAAAGTCAATATAGGAACGCCGGCCTGGACCGGAGCGCAGGCAATCGCGGCGCTGTTGCAGGCGGTCGTGGTTGAACGTATCGGCGGCGAAGCGAACCTGGTGCCGGGCAACAACGCCACCATCTTCCAGGGCATGGACCAGGGCAAGGGCGATATCGACGTGCACCCCGATGTCTGGTTACCCAACCAGGAAAGCTTCACCAAGAAGTATGTCGATGGTAAGAAAACAGTAACCCTGAGCAAGAACGCCTACGAGGGCAACCAGGGATTTTGCGTATCGCAGGATTTTGCCAAGCAAAACAACATCACCGATATCGCCGACCTCGGCCGACCGGACGTGGCGATGAAGATGGATAGCGACGGCAACGGCAAGGGCGAGATGTGGATCGGCGCGCCGGGCTGGGCCTCGGCCAACGTCAACGAGGTCAAGGTTCGTGATTATGACCTGTTATCGTTTATCGAGCCGATACGGGCCGAAGAAAGTGTGAAAACCGCCCGTGTTAAGGATTCGATCAGGAAAAAAGAAGGCTACGCGTTCTACTGTTACAAGCCACATGCGATCTGGTACATGTTCGATGTCACCATGTTATCGGAGCCAAAGTACGATCCCGCGAACTACAAGATGGTACAGCCGTCTGATTCACCGGACTGGTACACAGAATCGAAGGTTTCGACCAAGGATGCGCTCAAACGCGTTCAAATCGCGTGGTCCAATTCGCTGAAAGATCGCTCTCCGGCCATCGTCGAGTTCTTCGAACGCTTCTCGCTGACCGCGGACGATGTCAGCGGTTTTGCCTACGAAATTTCGGGCAAGGGCCGCAAGGCTTCAGAGGTTGCCAGCGAGTGGATTGCCAAAAATCCAGACCGCGTCGACGCCTGGTTAGGTCTCTAATCGCGTAACGTAAAAACTGTGGCGGGATCGGCCAGGGGCCGATCTCGCACGGCCACAGCCCTGCGCCGGGCTTTATACCGCTATTCAGGGGGATTCAGCATGTCGAACCAGACAGAACTGTCATCGGGCGAAACTGTTCTCGAAATATCCAACGTATGGAAGATTTTCGGCGATCAGGCCGACGCTGCCATGCGCGCCATCGAAGAAAACGGGCTCGGCAAGGCCGAGGTGCTGGAAACCTATAACGCGGTAGTCGGAGTTGCCGACGTCAGCCTCGATGTCAAAAAAGGCGAGATATTCTGTGTGATGGGCCTGTCAGGCAGCGGAAAATCCACGTTGGTACGCCACTTTAACCGCTTGCTAGAACCAACCGCCGGCAAAATAGTAATCCACGGCACCGACGTCATGGCGCTTGGCCCGGCCGAGCTACAGGAATTCCGCAATCGCAAAATAGGCATGGTGTTTCAGAATTTCGCACTTTTGCCGCATCGCTCGGTGCTGGATAACGTCGCGATGCCGCTCGAAATCCGCAAAATGAACAAGAACGAGCGCATGCGTCGCGCCGCCAATATGCTGAAGACGGTCGAACTCGACGCCTGGGGCAACAAGTACGCGCATGAATTGTCGGGCGGCATGCAGCAGCGCGTCGGGCTCGCGCGCGCACTCGCCGCCGACCCGGACGTGCTGCTGATGGACGAACCTTTCAGCGCACTCGATCCGTTGATTCGCCGTCAGCTGCAGGATGAATTCATCAAATTGTCCGCGGTAATGAAAAAAACCACGATGTTTATTACCCATGACCTGGACGAAGCGGTACGCATCGGTGATCGTATCGCCATCATGCGCGATGGCAGGGTAGTACAAATCGGCACCGCCGAAGATATCGTCATGCATCCGGCCGATGATTACGTGGCCGATTTCGTCGCCGGCATCTCGCGCCTGAAAATTGTGCGCGCTCACGCGGTGATGCAGCCGCTGGAGAAATACGTCGCGAACCTCGGGCAACCGTCAGCCGACGCGCCACGGGTTAACGAAGACGAATCCTTAAGCCGCCTGATTCAACTGGCCATCGACGACGATGCGCCGATTGTCGTGCTCGATGGCGGCGTCGAGGTCGGCGTGATAACGCGACCCGATATCCTGCAAACGGTAATTGAGGGGGCGGAAACATCATGAACGAACAGACACTCGATACACCGGCTGGCATGGTCTCCGACGACAGCGAAAACTTTTCTGCCGAGCGCGAACAGTTGGTAGAGCGCTTCGTCAAAACCAATCCTGATTATTATCGCCACCAGTTTGCCAAAATCGGCAGTGATTCGAAATTCGTCTGGACAAAGAATATCTGGGCCGGCATCCTCGGCCCGATCTGGTTCTGTGCCCGCGGCATGTGGAACTGGGGCCTGACCTTCCTGATCCTGGAGACGCTAGCAGCCGTGCAAATCGTGCGTGGCCTGTTCGGCGATCTCGCTTCGGAGGCCTGGGAACGCATCGCCAAGATCGAGGGCACGCTCGAACTCAGGCGCCAGCAGCTGGCCTCGGCGATCGAGAACAATACCGACAAGATCGACGTCTACCGGCGCACGGTAGAATCACTGGAGGACGCGATCGGCGGTATTCGGCTGGAGGCCGAACAGCTCGAAGGCACCGGATTGATGATCGCAACCGTGGGCTTTATTGCACTGCTGGCGTTCAAGGCCGGCCAGGCGGTCATCGCCAACACCCTGCTCGAGAAGCGCTTCTCCGACTGGCTCTCCGACTCCGGGATCTCCACCGGCATGACCCCGCGCCATATCGCACTCAGTTGCTGCTTTACCGTCGTGATCCTGATGGCGACGGTAACCCACTACAGTTTTCCGGGGCTTTATCCCTGGTTGATCCAGTTTCCGACCGAGCACGGAATTCGTCTGACCAGCATCGGCTGGGTCGAAGACTTCTTCGCCTTTTGCGTGACCAACGGCGAAGCCTTCTTCGATGCCATAACCTACGCCATACGCGCGGTACTGGACGCGCTGGAACTGATTTTCGTGGAAACACCCTGGATGGTAATCGCCAGTTTCATCATTCTCCTCACCTGGCTCTCCGCGGGTCCTCGTGCGTCCGTTTATTCGGGCGCCTTTTTATTGTACATGGGGCTGCTCGGCTTCTGGGAAAAGGCGATGACCACCCTCGCCCTGCTCGGAACGGCCGCCTGCTTATCGATCGTCATCGGCATCCCACTCGGCATGTACTGCGCGCGCCGGGAGCGTTTCTACGCCTTCATCCGTCCGATCATGGACTTCATGCAGACCATGCCGGCATTCGTCTTCATGATTCCGGTGATCGCTTTCTTCGGCACCGGAAAGCCGGCCGCGGTGGTCACGACGATGATCTTCGGCGGAACGCCGGTGGTGCGTTTGACGGTACTCGGCCTGCGCGGCGTACCCGAGCACGTGCGCGAAGCCGCAATTTCGTTCGGCGGCAGCAAATGGTACCTTTTAACCCGGGTCGACTTGCCGCTGGCGAGTCCTTCCATCCGCGCCGGTATCAATCAAACCATAATGCTCAGCCTGGCGATGGTGGTCGTCGCCTCCCTGATCGGTGCAAAAGGCCTCGGCGAAGACGTGCTCGAAGCGCTGCAATACGCCAATGTCGGCCAGGGAATTCTTGCCGGATTCTCCATTCTTTTTTGCGCCATGATTCTCGACCGGATCGTGCAGGGCGAGAGGAAGTAACCGTTATCGAGTATCGATAATCGGCGTAGCCATGGACAATGCGAATTTAAAATCATGAAGCACCTGGTTTTCGTGCACGGCTACCTCGGGGGTAGCCCTCAATGGGCTCGGCAAGTCGATGTGTTTTCCAGCCATTTCCAGGTTGTTACACCCGATCTTCCCGGATTCGGACTGAACAATGCAATGCATGCACCGGGGACGATTGAAGATTTCGCAAGCTACGTACTGGATGAACTCGAGCGCCAGGGTATCGAGCGCTTCCACCTGGTAGGGCACTCCATGGGCGGCATGATCGTACAGGCAATGATAGCTATGGCGCCGGAACGGGTAGACCGGCTAGTCCTTTATGGCACAGGGCCGGTGGGTATGCTGCCGGGTCGATTCGAAACGCTCGAGCAGTCGAGGCGCAAGGTAACTGAGGAAGGCGTCGAGGTGACGGGACCCCGTATCGCCGCGACATGGTTCATGCAGGGCGAATCCAGCGAGGGATTTCGGGTTTGCGCGGAACTTGCAGCCAGGGCATCCGTGCAGGCCGCCCTGGCGGGTCTCACCGCAATGGAGACCTGGTCAGGCGTATCCGAGCTGACAAGGATTCTATCGCCAACCCTGGTACTCTGGGGTGACGGGGACCGGGCCTATAACTGGAGCCAGCCCGAACAACTCTGGCAAAAAATACCGAACTCGCAGCTGGCGGTCATTCCGGGATGCTCGCACGCAGTCCATCTCGAAAAACCACATTTGTTCAATGAAATGTTATTGGACTTTCTGCTTGCCGGCAGTTTACCCCCCAGTTAAAAGCCCGCAAGTCCTCAGACTACTTGCGGTAACTCGCCGAGACTACGGATGACCTGCGTTGGTTCGAACTCCCAGGGATCGAGGACTACGCCGTCGAAGCGTTTCAGCCAGGCGGCCTTCATGCCGGCGCTAACCGCGCCGATCACATCGAAACCGTTGCTCGAAACCAGCCAGCAATTTTCCGCTGTCACATTGGTAACCTGGATAACGTGATGGTAAACCCCGGGATCGGGTTTGAAAGTCTGCAGGCTGTCGACGCTGATCACGTTCTCGAAAAAGTGTTCGATGCCGGCATTCTCCAGTACCGCGGTTACCATATCGACGGTTCCGTTGGAGAACGGGTAAAGCCGATGACCTTTGTTTTTCAGTAATTCGAGGCTGGCAGGCACATCTTCGTATGCAGGAAGTACGCGATAGGCCTGCATCAGACTGTTTTTCGCCGACTCGTCCAGCTCCGTTTGCAGCAGCTCATCGGCATAATCGAGCGCCTGGCGTGTGCAAACCCCGAAGTCCCGGTAGCGCTGCATCAGGCTGCGGCGCCAGGTGTACTCGAGCTGCTTTTCACGCCAGACGCGTGAAAACTCGGCGGCGCGATCGCCGATGTGATTCTGCAATTCGGTGACAACCCCGTGCGGATCGATCAGGGTGCCGTAAATATCGAAAGCCAGCGCAATGCTCATGGATTGGATTCTCCGTCTGTTTCTGGCTGGTAAAACTCGGGCCAGCGTTTTCTGACGACTTCACCGCTGCTCGACAATGCGATGCAGGTGTCCAGTATCGGCGGTTTTTCACGCGACGGTCGCTTCGCTTCGCGCTCTTCGATCGAGGCATGCAGGGTCTGGTAAGCCGTGGCCGTGAGCTGACCGAGCAAGTCCATCAAATGGGTACAGCTTTGCTTGCTGCCGACGCGTTCACGCACCTGTTTCATCCAGCCGGCGCCGATGCGCAGCCCGATCAGCTCGCGCATGGCGTTGGCCGCGGTCGGGCATACCGGGAACGGGGTCTCATCCGATGCCGCCTGCACGTCATGTACCAGGAAATCGAGATCGATGGTGAAACGCAGCCACATGTCGTGTACCGGCTCGCCGGCCCTGATGATGCCGCCGCGATGCATTTCATCGTAGCCGCAGTCATAGCTTCGAGTGTCGATCAGGTGTACATCGATATCCCACAGCCCGTCCTCGCGCAGGAAACCCTCGCAATCGATTTTACGGTGATGCTTCTTTTCCCGCGGCGCTGCTTCCGGTAAACCCATCAGACCTACCCCGCCCGTTTGCGCAGCAGCGCCGTGGCCGCGCGCGATACCGGCTCGCGGCCGAGAAAGTCGCTGATGAAACGGCCGGCCTCGAGCAATCTGTCCATATCGACGCCGGTTTCGATGCCCATGCCGTGCAGCATGTAAACCACGTCCTCGGTAGCGACGTTACCGGTGGCGCCCTTCGCATAGGGGCAGCCGCCGAGGCCCGCAACCGAACTGTCGATAACCGCGACCCCGCACTGCATGACGGCGTGAATATTGGCCAGCGCCTGGCCGTAGGTATCGTGAAAATGCGCGGCCAGGCTTTCCACCGGCGAGTTTCGAGCGAGGATTTCGATCAGCTCACGCGCCTCGCCGGCGGTGCCGACGCCAATGGTATCGCCTAGCGAAACCTCGTAGCAGCCTTTTTCGAACAGCTCTTGCGTAATCATCGATACGGTGTCGAAGGAAACGTTGCCCTCGTAGGGACAGCCGAGCACGCAGGAAACGTAACCGCGAATCCTGACGCCCGCGGCCCGGGCCTCATCGATCACCGCGTTGAAGCGTTCGATACTCTCGGCGATAGAGCAGTTGGTATTCTTTTGCGAAAAGGTTTCGCTGGCGGCGGCGAACAACGCGATTTCCTCGACCCCGGCTTCAAGCGCCAGCTCCAGGCCCTTCAGGTTAGGCACCAGCATCGGGTAGGAAACACCGGGGCGGCGTTCGATCTGTTTGAAAACGTCGGCGCTGGTCGCCATTTGCGGTACCCATTTAGGCGATACGAAGGCGCCGCATTCGATTACCGGCAGGCCGGCATCGGCCAGTTTTTCGACCAGCTGCACCTTGATCTCGGCCGGCACCGTGACCGATTCGTTTTGCAGCCCGTCGCGCGGACCGACTTCGACAATCTTGACTCGTTGGGGAAAACTCATCGAATTATTCAACCTCCAGTAACACCAGGGTATCGCCTTCATCGACCTGGTCGCCGACGGCGAACAGGATTTCACTGACGCTGCCGCTGACCTGGGCGACGATGGCGTGCTCCATTTTCATCGCCTCGATGACGATCAGGGTATCGCCCGGCTCGACGGTATCGCCAACCGCGACCGGCAGCGCGACAACCGCGCCCGACATCGGCGCCTGCGGATGATCGGCGTCGGTGGCGTCGCTGTCGCCGGCGTGGGTGCGGTCGGGAATATCGAAACGGTAAGCCTGGCCGCGATAGTTCAGGGTCAACGCGGCAGCCTCCCGTAACACCGGGCATTCGATGCGTTCGTCGTTCAAATCGAGCCACAGGTTGAAATCGTCGACCCATGCGCCGCGCAGCCGGTAAGACTCTCCATCCAGTGTAAAAACCCAGCTGTCGTCAGCGCGGCTGACCGCGATCGCGTAATCGTTGCCATCGTGCTCGAGTTCGACGGACAGGGCCGCGGGCAGGTTCATACGCCAGAGGTCGCGCGCATCCCAGGCGGAATGCATGCCCGCCTCGAGTCGCGATTCCAGCGCCGGCAACGTGGCCGCGGCCGCAATGACCAGGGCTTCGCGCAATTGCCCGGCATCCTGTGCGAACAGGCGTTCCCGGTGTTTGCCGATAAACCCGGTATCGAAATCGGCGGCGTTGAATTCGGGCATTGTTACCAGGCTGGCGAGAAATCCGATATTGGTGTTGAGACCCAGAATCTGGTACTGCGACAGCGCAAGGGCAAGTTTCGCCAGCGCCGTGCTGCGCTCGGCGGCGTGCACGATGAGCTTGGCAATCATCGGATCGTAGTTGATACCGATCAGATCACCGCTGCGGACCCCGGTATCGATACGCACGCCGTCAGTCGTTGCAGGCAAACTCAGATACCTGATCCGCCCGGCCGCGGGCATGAAATCCCTGTGCGGGGTTTCGGCATAAATACGCGCCTCGATGGCATGCCCCTGACACTCGATATCCGCCTGTCCTAGCGGCAGCGGCTCACCGCAGGCGACCCGCAGTTGCCATTCGACCAGGTCCTGTCCGGTAATCATTTCGGTAACCGGATGCTCCACCTGCAGCCGCGTATTCATCTCCATGAAGTAAAAACTGCCGTCCTCGTCGAGCAGAAACTCGACCGTGCCGGCGCCGACATATTTTATCGCCCTGGCGCAGTCGGTGGCGGCCTTTCCCATGCGCTCGCGCAGGTCCGCGCCGATGCCCGGCGCGGGCGCCTCTTCGAGAACTTTCTGGTGACGGCGCTGGATCGAACAATCGCGTTCGAACAGGTGCACGCAGTCACCCCGGGTATCGGCGAAAACCTGCATTTCGACGTGCCGGGGTTTGGTCAGGTAACGCTCGATCAAAACCTTGTCATCGCCAAAGCTGGCGCTGGCTTCGCGCCGCGCCGAGGTCAGCGCCTGCGAAAACTCTTTCGCGCTTTCCACCAGGCGCATGCCTTTACCGCCGCCGCCGGCGCTGGCCTTGATCAACTGCGGATAGCCGATGCGCTCCGATTCCCGCGCGAGCAGATCGTCGGCCTGGTCGTCTCCGTGATATCCGGGCACCAGTGGCACACCGGCCTCGGCCATCAGCGCCTTGGCCTCGCTTTTGGAGCCCATGGCGTCGATCGCGCTGGCCGGCGGGCCGATGAAAACGATGCCGGCGGCCTCGCAGTCGCGCGCGAAAGCGGCATTTTCCGACAGGAAACCGTAACCCGGATGAATCGCCTCGGCGCCGCATTGTTGTGCGACTTCGAGTATGCGTCCGGCATCGAGGTAACTTTCGCTGGCGGCGGCGCCGCCAATGCAAAAGGCTTCGTCACAGGCTTCCACGTGCAGCGCATCTTTATCCGCGCTCGAATACACGGCCACGCAGCGGATGCCCAGGCGACGTGCGCTGCGCGCGACCCGCACCGCGATTTCGCCGCGATTGGCAATCAGGATCTTATTAAACATCATTCTTGTTTCACCCAGTCAGGCTTGCGCTTTTGCAGGAATGCGTTGAGACCCTCGCGACCCTCGTCCGAGGCCCGCACCCTGGCTATCCGGCGCGCGGTATTTTCGATCAGCGCGCGGTCGACGGGCTTGCCGGCGATATCGAGAATCAGGTCCTTGGCTGCGGCCTGCGCCGCGGGACCCGATTCGAGCAAGGTTGTAACCATTTCGTCGAGGCAGGTTTCGAGCCGGTCGTGTTCGACGACTTCGTGTACCAGTCCCATTCGAGCGGCCTGGCCCGCGTCGAAGCGTTCGGCGCTCAACATGTAGCGGCGCGACGCGCGTTCGCCGATGGCCTTGACCACGTAAGGAGAAATCACCGCGGGAATCAGCCCCAGTTTTACTTCGGACAGGCTGAACAGGGCTTTTTCGCTGGCGACAGCCATGTCGCAGCAGGCGATCAGGCCGACGCCGCCGCCGAAGGCTGCGCCCTGCACGCGCGCGATGGTCGGTTTCGGTAGCGCGTTCAGGCTGCGCATCAGCTCCGCCAGCTGCATCGCGTCGGCCAGGTTTTGCGCCTCGTCGTAGTCGGCCATGCGCCGCATCCAGTTGAGATCGGCGCCGGCGGAAAAACTCTTGCCCTCGGCGCGCAATACGACGACACGCACCGAATCATCGCCGGCCAGTTGGGCAATCATCTCGATCATCTCGCCGATCAAGCTATCGTCGAAAGCATTGTGCTGCTCTGGACGGTCGAGCACGATACTGCCGACGCCGCGCTCATCTATGTTCAATTGGCAACCCGGCATGCGCTACATCCTGAAAATGCCGAATTCGGTTTCTTCGAGCGGCGCATTCAATGCCGCCGACAAACCCAGACCCAGCACACGGCGTGAATCGGCGGGATCGATGATACCGTCATCCCACAGGCGCGCCGAAGCATAGTAGGGATGGCCCTGGTGCTCGTACTGGGCGCGAACCGGATCCTTGAAACTGTCTTCATCCGCCTCGCTCCAGGTTTCGCCGCGCGCTTCGAGACCGTCGCGCTTGACCTGGGCGAGCACGGTCGCCGCCTGTTCGCCGCCCATCACCGAGATGCGCGCATTGGGCCACATCCACAGGAAGCGCCCGCCGTAGGCGCGCCCGCACATGGCGTAGTTGCCGGCGCCGAAGCTGCCGCCGACCACCAGCGTCAGCTTGGGCACGCGCGCGCAGGCGACCGCGGTGACCATCTTGGCGCCGTCGCG
>CALJQI010000162.1 GCA_937980285.1 uncultured Gammaproteobacteria bacterium
ACCTGGCCAAGTCCAAGGTCAACGGCGAGCAGCTGGTATTCTTGATCGACGAGGCGCAGGCGGTAAACCAGCTCAAGGCGGCCAAGGCGCTGGCAAAAGCTTTGCAACAGGTACATTGCCAGTTTGCGATCGACGAATTCGGCACCGGCATCAATCCGTTTCAGCTGGCCAAACTCATCGAGGCGGAATACGTGCGCATCAATCACGTATACATGGATAATCTGGCGCAAAACAATGAAAATCAGGACAGCATTCGCGAACTCGCCTACCAGGCGATGGACGTGGACATCAAGACCATTACGCCCGGGGTGACCGACGCCGCGGTGCTCAGCGTGTTGTGGACTCTGAACGTGGATTTCGTGCAGGGCGAATTCCTGCAGGCGCCGCAGAAAGAATTAAACTACGACTTCAGCTCCATGTAGTTCCTACCCCGTAGTCAACCATCCCGTACACTCGCAGAACTAGTAGCGCCATATAAAATTCCCGACAGGAGACTAGACTATCAACATGAGCAAGCTCGAACAGATCATTGCCGACATACGCGAGCTCGAACAGGAACTATTGCAGGAACTGCAGCAGAAACAGGACGAGTACTTTTATATCATCCGTGGCAAGCGCATCGAGTTCGAGGAAGAAACCCGGCGTTATCACAAGACGCTGGCCACCACCCTGGGCAAATACTTCGCCGAGGCTGAGCTACAGCACATTCTGACCGCGCCGATTATCTACGCCTGCATTTTCCCCGCCCTGTTCCTGGACCTGGTGGTGTCGGTTTTCCAGGCAATATGCTTTCGCGTCTACGGCATTCCAAGGGTGGCGCGCGCCGATTACATCGTCATCGATCGCCACAGTCTGCAGTACCTGAACCCGATAGAAAAAATGAACTGTATCTACTGCGGATACTTCAGCGGCCTGATCGCCTACGTACAGGAAATAGCCGCGCGTACCGAGCAGTACTGGTGCCCGATCAAGCACGCCAGGAAGATGGCCGCGATTCACAGCCGTTATCACAAGTTTATCGAATACGGCGACAGCGCGTCCTTCCAGGATAACATGGAAAGCCTGCGAAACGACTTTGGCGACCTCGGCGAGAAAGCCTAGTCGATGACCTCGATGGCGCTGACGTTCTGGTAGCCGCGCGGCAGTTTGCGCCCGCGCTTACCGCGTTCGATGCGGTATTCCTCGAGCTCTTTCAGGTTCATGGTCTTGTATTTCTTGCCGCAATGGATAACCAGCTTTTGCTTCCCCGTCAGGCAGGCGATAAAGGCGACCGCTTCCTCGCCGGACTTGATGCGCTTGGGCGGAATGCCCTGGATCTTGTTGCCCTTGCCTTTCGCCAGCTGCGGCACCGACTTGACTTCCAGTACCGCGATGTAGCCGTCGCTGGTAATCGAAACCACCCGGTCCATATCGTAATCGGTGACCGCCGCCACCGGCATCAGCTGCGCGCCTTTCGACAGGCTGATCTGCGCCTTGCCGTTCTTGTTGCGCGTCAGCATGTCGGCGAATTTGCAAACATAGCCATAACCATGCGACGACGACATCAGGAACTGATCGTCGTCTCGGCCCATGATGCAGCTCCTGAACTCGGCGCCGCTGGCGGGCTTGAAACGCCCTGTCAGCGGTTCGCCCTGGCCGCGCGCCGACGGCAGCGTATGCGCGGTCAACGCATATGCACGGCCGAAGGAATCGACGAAAACCACGCTCTGGTTACTCTTGCCCTTCGCCATATCCTCGAAGCCGTCACCGGACTTGTAGTTGAGCGCGCGCGGGTCGATATCATGGCCCTTGGCGGCGCGAACCCAGCCCTTGCTCGATAGCACCACGGTCAGCGCCTCGGACGGCACCAGGTCGGATTCGTCGAGCGCGCGCGCGGCGTCTCGGCTGACGATCGGCGAGCGCCGGTCATCGCCATAGGTTTCGACGTCTTCCTCGATTTCCTTCTTGATCAGCGTCTTGATGCGGCGTTCCGAACCGAGTAGTTTTTCCAGTTCCTTCTTCTCCTCACTGAGCGCTTCCTGTTCTTCGCGTATTTTCATCTCCTCGAGCTTTGCCAGGTGGCGCAGCTTGGTCTCGAGGATCGCCTCGGCCTGGATATCGGAGATCTTGAAGGTCTTGATCAACTCCGCCTTCGGGTCGTCTTCCTCGCGTACGATGCGAATCACTTCATCGAGGTTCAAAAACGCGATCAGCAAGCCTTCCAGCACGTGCAGGCGCGCATCGACCTTGTCCAGCCGCCATTGCAGGCGTCGGCGCACGGTGGCGATACGAAACGCAATCCATTCCTGCAGAATCTGTTTAAGGTTCTTAACCTGCGGCCGGCCGTTGGTGCCGATCATGTTCATATTGACGCGGTAGGTGCGTTCGAGATCGGTGGTCGCGAACAGGTGACCCATCAGCGACTCGACATCGACGCGGTTGGATCGCGGCACGATCACCAGCCGGGTCGGGTTTTCATGGTCGGACTCGTCGCGCAGGTCGTCCACCATGGGTAATTTTTTTGCCAGCATCTGCTGCGCGATCTGCTCCATCACGCGCGCGCCGGAAACCTGGTGCGGCAGCGCGGTGACGATGATATCGCCGTCCTCGCGCTCGAACACCGCGCGCATGCGGATCGAACCGCTGCCGCTTTCATACATCGAGCGCAACTCGGCTGCCGGGGTGATGATCTCGGCCTCGGTCGGGTAATCGGGTCCCTTGACCTGCTCGAGCAAATCCTCGAGCGGCGTTTTCGCCTTGTCCAGCAGCATGATGCAGGCCTTTGCGATTTCGCGCAGGTTATGCGGCGGCAGATCGGTCGCCATGCCGACGGCGATACCGGTAGTGCCATTAAGCAGAATATGCGGCAGGCGCGCGGGCAACAGCGACGGCTCCTGCATGGTGCCGTCGAAATTCGCAGTCCAGTCGACCGTGCCCTGCCCCAGTTCCTGCAGCAGCACCTTTGCAAAAGCGGACAGGCGCGATTCGGTATAACGCATCGCGGCGAAAGACTTGGGATCGTCGGGCGAACCGAAGTTACCCTGGCCGTCGATCAACGGGTAGCGGTAGGAAAAGGCCTGCGCCATCAGAACCATCGCCTCGTAACAGGCGCTATCGCCATGCGGATGGTACTTGCCGAGCACGTCGCCGACGGTGCGCGCCGACTTCTTGTGCTTGGAACTGGCCGACAGCCCCAGTTCCGACATCGCGTAGATAATGCGCCGCTGGACCGGTTTCAGGCCGTCGCCGATATGCGGCAGCGCGCGGTCGAGGATGACGTACATCGAGTAATCGAGATAAGCCTTCTCGGTGTAAACGTGCAGCGGCTGCTTTTCGACGCCCTCGTAATCGAGTTCCATGTTCTCGCTCATACTTCCGCCAGGTCTCCCTTGGTTTGCAGCCACTCCTTGCGATCGGCGGCGCGTTTCTTGGCCAGCATCATGTCCATGATCTTGAAGGTCTTGTCGCCCGGTTCGATGGTCAACTGCGCCAGCCGCCGAGTGTCCGGTGCGATCGCGCTCTCGCGCAGCTGCATCGGGTTCATTTCGCCCAGGCCCTTGAATCGCGTAACGGTAACCTTGCCCTTGCGATTTTCCGCGTTGATGCGATCGAGAATGCCGTCGCGCTCGGCTTCATCGAGCGCGTAATACTTGTCCTTGGCGACGTCGATGCGGTAAAGCGGCGGCTTGGCGACATAGACGTGGCCTTTTTCGACCAGCGGCTGAAAATGGCGCAGAAACAACGCGCATAACAGGGTCGCAATATGCGCGCCGTCAGAATCGGCGTCGGCGAGAATACAGATCTTGCCGTAACGCAGGTTAGCCAGGTTATCAGAGGCCGGCTCGACGCCAATGGCAACCGAAATATCGTGCACT
>CALJQI010000163.1 GCA_937980285.1 uncultured Gammaproteobacteria bacterium
ATTTTTGGCCGCCTCACCGCCTGGCAGAACTGGATTTTCCAGCGCCCCAACGCGGTCGGCGAAAGCGGCGCACTGAAAGTTTACGGCACCGGCGAAAAGTCGAAATTCGACTGGAACCGGGTTTAGGAAAATGAGTTTGCATCGTCATTGCGAGCGGGGCCCAGCCCATGAGCGAAGCGAATGCATTGGCTGTAGCGAAGCAATCTTTCAGATCTACCGCGATCGGCGAGAGATTGCTTCGTCGCTGCGCTCCTTTATGCCCTGTGGGTATCGCAATGACACTGGAATTGAAACTGGAGAGAGAAATGTCATCTATCGACTACAACGAAAAGATTCCGAATAACGTCAATCTCGCTGAAGACCGTGCGCTGAAACGCGCGCTCGAGCACTGGCAACCCAACTACATCGAATGGTGGCAGGACATGGGGCCCGAGGAATCGCAGGATTTCGAGGTTTACCTGCGCACCGCGGTCAGCGTTGACCCGCAGGGCTGGGCGCAATTCGGCTACGTCAAGATGCCCGAGTACCGCTGGGGAATCTTCCTCAATCCGGCGCAACAGGACCGCAAGATCCATTTCGGCGACCACAAGGGCGAGGACGCCTGGCAATCGGTGCCGGGCGAGTACCGCGCCAACCTGCGCCGCATCATCGTTACCCAGGGCGATACCGAACCGGCCTCGGTCGAGCAGCAGCGCCACCTCGGCCTGACCGCGCCCAGCCTGTACGACCTGCGTAACCTGTTCCAGGTCAACGTCGAAGAAGGCCGCCACCTGTGGGCCATGGTTTACCTGCTGCACAAGTACTTCGGCCGCGACGGCCGCGAGGAAGGCGAGGCCCTGCTGGAACGCCGCAGCGGAAATGAGGACAATCCGCGCATCCTGCAGGCCTTCAACGAGAAAACGCCGGACTGGCTGTCGTTTTTCATGTTCACCTATTTCACCGACCGCGACGGCAAGTACCAGCTGTGCGCGCTGGCCGAATCCAGCTTCGATCCGCTGGCGCGCACCACGCGCTTCATGCTGACCGAGGAGGCGCACCACATGTTCGTCGGCGAGTCCGGCGTGTCGCGCATCATCCAGCGTACCTGCGAAGTCATGAACGATCTGAAGACCGACGACCCGGCAGCGATTCGCGCCGCCGGCGTCATCGACCTGCCGACCATTCAGCGCTACATCAACTTCCATTTCAGCGTCACCATCGACCTGTTCGGCGCCGACCAGTCGAGTAACGCTGCGACCTTCTACACCACCGGCCTCAAGGGCCGCTTCGAGGAAGGCAAGCGCGACGACGACCATATCCTGAAAAACGATCATTACACCGTGCTCGAAGTACGGGACGGCAAACTGGTCGAAAAACAGGTGCCGATGCTCAACGCGCTCAACGAGGTGTTGCGCGACGACTACATCAAGGATTCCATTTCCGGGGTCAAGCGCTGGAACAAGGTGATCGAAAAAGCCGGCATTCCGTTCGAGCTGAAAGTTCCGCACAAGGCCTTCCATCGCAAGATTGGCGCGCTCAGTGAAGTGAATGTCAGCCCCAGCGGAGAAGTCCTCAGCGACAAGGAATGGAAGCAGCAGGTCGACAATTGGCTGCCATCGCAAAGCGATCGCGAATTCATCGCCAGCCTGATGGGCCGCATTACCGAGGTGGGCAAGTTTGCCAACTGGATCGCGCCGCCGAAAATCGGCATCAACAACCAGCCGGCCGATTTCGCCTACGTGCGTTTCAACTGAGGCGACAGATACCAGCCATGTCCGATCAGATTTCAATCCAGGCAGTCATCCCCGCGAAAGCGGGGCGGTGCGACGCATCGGTCTTGCAATCACGGCAGCATCATAAGATCCCCGCTTGCGCGGGGATGACAAATGATGTGAGGATATCCTGATGGATGCTCCGACCGAGATTTTCAAACAGCACCTGATCGATCCCGAGATCTGCATTCGCTGCGGCACCTGCGAGGCGACCTGCCCGATCGACGCGGTCACGCACAATGACGACAATTACGTGGTCGATGCCGACAAGTGCGACTTTTGCATGGCCTGCATCCCGCCCTGCCCGACCGGGTCGATCGACAACTGGCGACGCGTTTCCCGCGCCAGTGCCTACAGCGTCGAGGAACAGCTCGGCTGGGAGGAGCTGCCCGACGAATTGAGCGAAGACGAGCTCGGCGCCGACAGCGAGACCCCGCCGGCGGACAACGACAGCCAGGCGCCGGCGCTGATGCCGGTGGAACCGATCGCCAGCGAAAGCTTCAGCAACGAGCGCTACAATTCGACGCTGCCGCCCTGGTCGGCGGCGCACGCTTACACTAATTTGTACGGCCCCGCGGGCGCGCAGCCCTTCGTCAACGCAAAAGTAGTCGGCAACCAGCGCGTGACCGAGATCGGGCGCGAGTACGACACCCACCACATCATGCTCGACTTCGGCGCGATGCCGTTCCCGGTGCTGGAAGGTCAGTCCATCGGCATCATCCCGCCGGGCAGCGACGAAAACGGCAGGCCCCACCAGCCGCGGCAATACTCGATCGCCAGCCCGCGTAACGGCGAACGCCCGGGCTATAACAACGTTTCGCTGGCGATCAAGCGCGTGCTCGAAGACCACCAGGGCAAGCCGGTGCGCGGCGTTGCCTCCAACTACATGTGCGACCTCGCGCTCGGCGACGAGGTCGAGGTCATCGGCCCCTTCGGCAGCAGCTTCCTGATGCCGAACCACCCGCGTTCTAACATCGTCATGATTTGCACCGGCACCGGCAGCGCGCCGATGCGCGCGATGACCGAGTGGCGACGGCGCCTGCGCAAGAGCGGCAAGTTCGACGGCGGCAAGCTGCTGCTGTTCTTCGGTGCGCGCAGCAAGGAAGAGCTACCCTACTTCGGCCCGCTGAAAAACCTGCCGCGAGACTTCATCGACATCAACTTCGCCTTTTCGCGCATCCCCGATCAGCCCAAACGCTACGTGCAGGACGTCATGCGCGAACGCGCCGCCGACCTGGCGCCGCTGATCGACGATGCGGACAGCTACTTCTATGTCTGCGGTCTGCGCGACATGGAGGAAGGCGTGGTGCTGGCGCTGCGCGACATCGCGCAACAGGCCGGCCTCGACTGGGACAGCGTCGGCGAAGCGATGAAAAGGCAGGGGCGCCTGCACCTGGAAACCTATTGATGCGCGCGTTGCCCGGGTCAAGGCGCCGATTGGCCTGAGGTTACAATGAAGTTTTCACAGTTCGATGCGGGCCAGGTCGTAACCGCGGGCCCCTGTGAAGTCAGCGAAGCGGAAATCATCGAGTTCGCGCAACGGTACGATCCACAGTGGTTTCACACCGATCCCGAGGCGTCGCGGCAGGGCCGCTTCGAAGGACTGATCGCCAGCGGCTGGCATACCTGCGGCATCGCCATGCGGCTGGCGGTGGACGAGATACTGGCCGGATCCGAATCGTTCGCCTCGCCTGGCCTCAAGTACGTCAACTGGCCGGCGCCGGTCCGTCCCGGTGACCGCCTGACGCTGCGAGTCGAGGTGCTGGAAACACGCCGCAGTTCAAAACAGCCGCAACTCGGAATCCTTCACTGGCGCTGGCAGCTGCTCAACCAGGACGAGGTCGAAGTATTGCAGCTCGAGGCAACCAACCTGTTCGACCTGGCGGTCGACTCACCGGCCTGAGATCAAGGCAATTCAGAACTGAGGAACACTGAAGGAGATGTAACAGGGGGATCGCCTGGCGTTCAAAACCGTCGCTGGTTTTTTCTCGGCTTAAGAAGTCGGCCAGCAGCAGGCGCCTGGAATTCCAGTTTTGAACTGTCGCCCTAACGGGGGAGGCTTACGAAAATCTCGTCAATTACTAGCCCTGGATATTCACCTGGTATTTGTCATAGGTAATCCAGGATTTGATCTTGTTCACATCAATTCCAGGCTGAACTAAATATCCTGTATTTGTGGCCAAAGAA
>CALJQI010000164.1 GCA_937980285.1 uncultured Gammaproteobacteria bacterium
TGCGAACTACCGGCGTGGAAAGCCGGCAAGGTCCTAATCGGGTAAAGCTTCGGCGGGATGGCGGTCAAAGATCAAGGGGCAGCCCGTGGGCCACCCCTTTTCGATCACCGCCATTACTTCAATAAACCGCTACCGGTTCGATTAAACGGTTTGACCTGAATCGCGCTTGACGCCGCAGGTATTGATACCGAGCAGGGAGTACGGCGGACACCAGCCGACTGCCGCGGTGAAGAGCATAACCACTCCGGCCACCAGGGCGACGATTCCGAGCGTGCCCTCTACGGCACCTAAAAAGTAAACCGCCAGTAAGGCGATTCCAGCCAGCGCGCGGATTGCGCGATCGATTGAACCAACATTTTTCTGCATGATAGTAGCTCCTGTGAGTGATGCGGGCAGTTTATGTCTTTACAGCCGACGGGTCAGTGACAATGTCACCCAGCGGCAAAAATAATTACACCGCGGTAAACCGCCTATTGCCGGGCCAGATGCTCGATGGCCTCGGGCGCGAGCAGCCGGATGCTGCCCCTGCCGGTTTCGATCATACCGCGCTGGGTGAAATCCTTGAGTATGCGACTGATCACTTCGCGCGAGCTGCCGACATCGGCCGCGAGCTCGGCATGGGTGACCTGCAGGCTGTCATTACCCTGCGCCAGGCTGCGCGCGAGTTTTTCCGCGATGCGCACGTCGATTCGCTTGAACGCGACCTCTTCCACCACCGAAATGATGCTCGCCAGCCGATGCGATAACAGCCCGAAAATAAAATGCTGCCATTGACCCTCCTGGCAAATCCAGTTGCGCACCTTGTCCGGCGCCACCACAACCGCCCGAACCGGCGTTTCGGTGATCGCCATTGCCGGAAAACTGTCCTGGTTGAGGATACAGGATGCGGTCAGGACACAGGCCTCGCCGGCATTGACCCGGTAGAGGGTGACCTCGCGCCCGCCGGGAGACAGCTTGTATACACGCCCGACGCCGTCGAGCAGCATGGACAGCTGGGCGCACTGCTGCCCCTCGTCGCAAATGGACGCTCCCACCGGCAGTTCCAGGTAACGGCAGGCAGCATAAAAATTCTTGACGAAACCGGAATCCGCCTGCCGAATAAACGGGAACAGTTGTTCGAATTCTTCCTGCTGCTGCGCTGAAATCACAATACCGGATCCGGTTTCTTTATCGCGAAAGAGTCATCAAGTGTAACCAATAGCCGAACAAAATATCGACAATTTTACGCCAGTGGCCGGCAACCCTGCCCGCCCCCGGATTAGCTTCAGGCAGCTTCGGGCCGATCGCGCATCAGCGGTATGAACACCTCGGTTATCATCCGCTGCGCCTCGCCCAGGGTGAACAATTCACGCTCCCCGTGACAGCGGTCTCGCCAGTCCGCCGCATTGTCACCGCCGGCGATGAACATCATCTCGGTGCAAAGCGACGCCGAGCAGCTCCGCGCGGCATCCCTGGCGCCCCAGTTTATCGCGGCGAAGACTTCGACGTCCGGCGCGATCACGCGAATCTCGGCGTCATCCTGCTCGATGGCGATACCCCGCCCGCTGATGCGGCAACGCGACTCGATCCGGGTCGGCAGCGAAAACATGCTGCTGACCGCGAGCGCGTCGAAGGCGCACATCGCGTTGACCGAGCCGTGCTTGCTGATGACCCGAAACTCGCGTCGTTCATCGACGAAGGGATAGGCGCCGGTGATCGCGCCGCAGGAGTCGAGCACTATGACTTTTTCCGCCCCCAGTTTCGCTATCGCCGACTGACAATCCCCGGCATAGTCGAGCTCGTCTGCTCGCGGAGCGATGCCATGCTCGAGGTAGTGACGCAGAATCGATTGATGCAGGCGCCGCAACGGTTGAGGCAGGTTCATTTGATTGTGGCGCAGGGGCAGATTGCGCTCCAGGCGCTCTACCGCGCGGTCGATTTTCGATGAGTCCATGCGTTGAGGCTCCGTCCGTGACTACACGGGCAGGCCGCGTTCCGTCGGTGAAACAGTACGCGGCCTGTCCGGGCTTGCTACTTCTGCGACCAGGTCGGCATCGGGTATTTGAGCTCGCACGCGGCCAGCTCGAACGGATACACGGTGCAGTATTTACCGTTTTGCACCTGCATCAGAATGCCGCGGGTTTTCTCGTTCTGCCCGTCTTTACCGAACTTGACGCCGCGGTAGGGCACGATCAGGGATTCCGACGACATGTCCAGTTCCTGCAGGGCTTTGCGAATTTTCTTCGGATCGGTCGATCCGGCGTTGTTAATCGCATTCGCCAACGCCATGAACCCGGTAAACGCGCGCGCCGGCACGTCCGACAGGTCGCGGCCGCCAGAATGCGTTTTGAACAACTCGTTCACCTTGCCTATCAAGGGAATGGTATTGGCAAGGTCGGTGTTAAACGGGGAGCGGGTGATGACCCCTTCGGCCTTGGCGCCCATGGTCTCGATGAACTTCGGGTCGGTATAGCCGGCATTCTGCGCCACCAGCAGCCTGGGATTGTAATCGAGCTCCTTGGCGGTGTTCAGAAACAGAAACGCGTCCGAAGTGTAGGACGACGGCATCAGCACGTCCGGGTTTTTCGCCTTCAGCCGCTGCACCTCCGAACTCAGGGTCGTGGTCTTCGCCTTGTAACTGATTTTTTCGACAACCTCGTAGCCCTGCTCCGCGGCCATGCGCTTCTGCGTCCCGCCGCTGTCGGAGCCCCACAGCGTATCCTCGTGAATAATGCCGACGGATTTCAGTTTGCCGCCGTTTTTACTGTTGAAGTCGTTGAGGAATTCGAACATCAGCTGGGTGAATTCGCCATCGTGCGGAGTAACGCGGAAGAAATACTTCAAACCCCGGGTGGTCAACTTGGGCGAGGTCGATTCGCCGTTGACCCAGGGAATTCCGGCACGCTCCGAGACCTGGCTCGCGGCGCCGGTAACCGAGGAATAATAAGCGCCGAACATGGCGTGGACCTTGTCGGAATTGAGCATTTTCTCGGTTTCGCCGACGCCGACTTCGGCCTTGCCGCCATGGTCGCCGACGACGATTGTTACCTGCGCGCCGCCCAGGCCCGACAGGCCTTTCTGCTTCGCCAGCGGCATATCGATGTCATGACTGTTGTTGATGATGTCGATCGCGGTTTCGACCGCGGCCACGGCGTCTTTACCGACCTGGGCCACCGGGCCGGTCAACGGATAGAGCACGCCGATTTTGACGCTCTCGGCCGCGCTAAGCGCGGTACTGCCCGCGAGCATGATTAGAGCTGACACTATTATCTTTTTCATTTTATCCTCCCTTTCAGTTATCCTGCCGCATTAAATTACATAAACGTTGCCAATACAACGCCAGGCCGAATATAAAAACCAGCGGCCGTAATTAAAACCCGAATATCGAATGACATTTGAAATCATAGCGCAGGCGATCGTCGGCGGGTTGTTGATGGGCCTGATCTACGCCCTGATCGCAGCCGGCCTGAGCCTGATCTTCGGATTGATGAACATCGTCAATTTCGCCCATGGCGAACACCTGATGCTGTCGATGTTTTCGTCTTTCTGGCTGTGGTCCCTGCTGGGGCTGGATCCGCTGGTTTCGATCCCGATAACCATCCTGCTGATGGCGTTCTGCGGCGTACTCACCCACTACCTGCTGATCCGCTATATTCTGAAAGCCAAGATGCTGATCCAGATCTGCGCCACCTTCGGCCTGTCGATCTTCATCCGCTCGCTGGCGCAGCTGCTGTGGACACCGGATTTCAGGACCGTCAGCGAACCCTTGCTGGAGGGCCGCATCGAAGTCGCCAACGTTTTCATCGGCCAGCCGCAGCTGTTTGCCGGCCTCGCCTGCCTGGCGGGTTTCGCGCTGCTTTACCTGTTCGTCACCCGCACCGAGACCGGGCTCGCGCTGCAGGCCACCGCGCAGGACCGGCAGGCGGCGGAAATCCTGGGCATTCCATCCAACAGGATGTTCGCCCTCGGCTGGGGCATCGGCCTCGGTTGCGTCGGTCTCGCCGGCGGCATGATGACCAACTACTTCTTCATTTTTACCGACGTCGGCGTCAATTTCGCGCTGTTCGCTTTCGTCGCCGTCGCGCTGGGCGGGTTCGGCAGCATCGTCGGCTGCCTTTACGCCGGCATCATCATCGGCCTGGTCGAGTCGCTAGGCGGTTTGCTGATCGATCCGTCGTTCAAGCTTCTGTACGTGTTCGCCATTTACCTGCTAGTGGTGATTTACAAACCGCAGGGACTGTTCGGGCGCTACTGATGCAGAGTGTATTAGACAAGGCTCGCCAGGAGCCGCTGTGGAACACCAACAGGAAGATCGTGGCGCTGCTGGCGGCGTTGACGGTATTCCTGTTCGGTTTCCCGCTACTCGGCCCCAACGCCTTTTACCTGCATTTGATGATCATGATTTTCATGTACGCGGTAATGTCGCAATCGTGGAACGTCATCGCCGGCCTGTCCGGCCAGATCAGCCTCGGCCACGGCGTCTTTTTTGGCATCGGCGCATACTGCAGTTCCTTCCTGTTCGTCGAGTACGGCGTCACGCCCTGGATCGGGATTTTCGTCGGGATGGTTTTTTCGATTGTCGTCGCGGTGCTGATCGGAATCCCCATGCTGCGGCTCAGCGGGCATTACTTCGCCATCGCGACGCTGTTGATCGGCATCAGTTTCCAGGTCGTGTTTCAGCGCTGGGAGCTGGTCGGCGCTGCATCGGGTCTGTGGATACCGCTAACCGAGGGGGATTCCTGGTCCGCGCTGCAGTTTCACGACAGCAAGATCCCATACTACTACATCTTCCTGGCCTTCTTTGTCGTCACCTATTTGCTGGTCTGGCGCCTGAGCATCTCCAAGATCGGCTTCCGCCTGCGCGCGGTCAGGGAC
>CALJQI010000165.1 GCA_937980285.1 uncultured Gammaproteobacteria bacterium
GGCCCGGAGGCCGGCATGCGAACGGTGCCGGCGGCAATCGGTTCGGCGTTCGGGCCCTGGCCGTTTATTTTCCACACCAGGTAGCTCTGCCCGGGATTGCCCGGATTTATTTCCAGCATATCGAGTATCTGAGTGCTCATATAACCGTTCGTAACGATCGTATCGTACTGGTCGGCCTCCCACGACAGACCCGCCATCGGGAAAGCACCGCCGTGGCAAAATACGCAACGCGGCTGCAATATATCGGCCTGGATCGTTTCCCAGGTGTCCGGTCCGGCGCCCGGGTCCCCGCCACCGCCAGGATCGCCACCGCCAGGATCGCCACCACCGGGATCACCACCGCCCGAATCGGCATCGGCCGGATCGCCGAGCGGCGCACCGTCCGCGACCCACTGGGTGAGGACGTCGATCAGGGCTTGCTCGAGCGGAACGCCGGTCGCCGGCATGCGCACGGTGCCGGCAGCGATCGGTTCGCCATTCGGACCCTGGCCGTTGATTTTCCAGATCAGGTAGCTAAGGTCCGGATTACCCGGATTGACTTCGAGCATGTCGGTAATTTCGGTGCTCATATAGCCGTTGGTGACGATCGTGTCGTACTGGTCGACTTCCCACGACAGCCCGGCCATCGGGAACGAACCGCCATGGCAACCGACGCAGAACTGCTGCAGGATGTTGGCCTGGATACCGTACCAGGTCGGCACGATAGAGCCCGGATCGGCTCCGCCGCCTGGATCGCCAGGATTGGGAATCGCTTTCAGCGCAAAAATACTGAATCCATCGATACTGGCGGTCACCGTGCTGTTGACCGTATCGACCGTGCCGAGCAATGGAATCCAGCTGCTGCCGCTGGCCTGGTGAATGCGCAGGTTATCCTCGGTCAAGCCGTCGACCATGGTTGCCGCATAGGTAATGGCGAGGTCGACGGGCTGGTTGAAGGCCAGCCCGTCCGGGCCGAATTCGAACACCGCGCCCGAGACAAGGTCCACAGCGGTTGAAAAATTCTGTGCGTGGTCGATGGTGATCGTGGTATCCGCGTCGATCGCCCCGGCCGGAATGGTCAACGTAACCGTGACGTCTTCGACCGCCGACCTGTAAACCAATGTATCTCCAGCCGCGCCCACGACAAAACTCTGTAGCGTGGGCGACGGAATCTGTTCGCCGCTGCCGGCGGACACCGGGTTGGTACCCTCGTCTCTGTCGCATCCGCCGGTCGACATTAAGACAGCGCCCAGCAAGACGGCCGCGAGGATTCGCGTTAAGTGATTTTGATGACGGCGCCGATTCCTGGTTTCGGCTGAGGCTTGAGTCGCGGTCCCGGCGAACGCAATTAACTTTTTACTGTTCACGGTCTCCTCGTATTATTGTCGGGCGTAGCGTTCTGGCAGCAAACGCACGCACGTTCATGGGATTAAATTCCCAAACAAGATTCACCGCAAGCGGAAACAGGGGTGCAACTTGATCTGGGTCAATTAAATCCCGAAAAAAGATCGATTTTTTTCGAATAGTCATCTAACGATATACATTTTGATCCCGCCTTTATTCCTCGCCCGGCCAAATTTCGCAACGCAACCGGGCACAATGCGGCCTAGCCCACGATGCCCATCACCCTCGGGCCGGCCTGTTTCCGCGCGCGTTAACCGCATTGCAGCTCCAGGTGATTACGCAGGCGCCGAAGATAGTCCGCAGCCGGCTCGTCGGCGCGCGCCGGCAGCAGAAATTCGAGCTTGGCGGCAACGATGTAATCGCGCCGAGATCCGTCGCCGGCGGGTCGCTTTTCGGTGATCACGGCGGCCAGTCGTTGCAACGCGAGTTCGGGTTGCGCACAGTATCTTGGAATAGAAACTTCCGCCGCGTACCAGCGGCTGGCGGAGAATATCGCGAGCAGTACGCCGAGGGTCACAATGACGACGGCCAGCGGCCTGAATTGCGGCGCGATCGATTCCTGTTGGCTGCGGTTATTCGTCATTTCCGGGCTCAACTGATCGTACCGGTGGCTGCCGCGACGTCCGGCAACTTCGACGAATCGAGCCAGATCGAAGTCCTGGCCGGCTTTTCCTGCTGTTGTCGCAGGATGCGGCTGGCCGCGGCCTGGGCGCACAGAATTCGATCCCGAACCGAAACCCCGCCGCGGTAATTGGCTTCCAGGTGAAGCCCCGGCAATTGCTCGAGATGCGCCGCTATGCGCGACAGGCGCTCCGAGTATCGGCCGTGGTAGAGCGGCAACGCGGATTGGTGGGACGCGATATGGACCATATCGGGCTCTCCCCTTGCCGCCAGCAGTTTACGCAGCATCGGCGATACCGCATCGAGGCAGCGCGTCTGATCCCAGCCCGCGGCGGCAGGATTGCGCGCGCCGCCGAGGTAGGTCGTCAGCAGCACCTTGCCCGCCGGCGCATGCCCGGGAAACAGGCTGCTGATCCACAGGCAGCCGTTGCATTCGAATCCGCTATGCCGGGGCACCAGGAATCCGCTGCCGCCAAGCGGGTGCCCGACCCGGGCGCGCTCGAATCCGGTATGTACGACCTTGATCGGCGCGTAGTCGATGCCGCCAAGCAATTCGGCGAGCAACGGATCCAGAGCATGGACCAGCCTCGCGGCCGCGCCCGCAGGCGTACTCAGGACCAGCTGCCTGGCAAAAACGGTGCGCGACTGCTTATCTGCAGAGCCTGCAACCATCCACCCGCCCTTGACCGGCCAGATGCCGTTGGCGTGCAAACCCTTGCGTAGCCGGAAGCCGCCGTTACGGGCCAGACCGTCGATCAGGCTTGCCATGCCGCCGCTGAAGCTGAATGCCTGCGGCCGCGCCGCACTGCCTCGCGACAGGCACTTGTGCAGCAACGCGCCCAGCGCCAGGCTGCCATAGCGTGATTCCAGCGCGCGCAGCCTCGGCATCGTCGAAACCGCTTCGGCATGATCCACATCGCTCGCCAGCGGCCCGGCGAGATAGGGTTCGAACACTTTTTCGAGAAATTCGCGTCCCAGCCGGCGACCGACGAATGCGGCGACGCTCTCGTGCGGGTCCTTGCCGCGCCCGACCAGGGGTTCGGCCAGCAAGCGCAACTTGCCGGCGGTACTGAGCAACGGGGTTCTGAGCAGCTTACCGAAACCCGTGGGCACCTCCTGCAGGCGGCTGGCGTCTAGCACGTAGCGCTTGTTGCCCGGTGCGCGCGGCAGTTTGCTGGTGTCGAGCCCCGAAGTCTCGATGAAGGCATCGACCTCGTTGCGAAGATTCATCACCATGGAGGCGGCGCTGTCGAGGCAATAACCATCCTGGCTTGCCGTGTGAATCTTGCCGCCGACGCGCGACGCGCTCTCCCACAGCTCTACCTTCAGGCCGGAGCGGGCGAGGCAGTGCGCCGTTGCGAGCCCCGAAATCCCGCCGCCAACGACAACCGCGTCGAGCTCGCTCACGCTTTCTCCGTCATCGGTCTGGATGCCGGCATCCGCGCCGACTCGAAGCGAATCATCCTGGCCGAGCTGAAACGCGCCGCGGTCAGCTCCGAAAGGTGCTGGCAGGTAACTTCGTCCTCGCCCAGCTCGGCGACATAGGCTTCGGCGCGTTTCTTGACCATCTGGCGTAAAAACTCCGGCACCCGCGAAAGGCGAAGGCGCGCATCCTCACTCCAGGCGAGCGCCATGGCGGCGGGTTTCTCTACCGGTTCGATGACCGCCTGCCCGCGCGGTCGATAGCCGCACAAATCGTCGGCATCCATTAAACCGTCGCCGGCGGCCAGCGGCCGGGCGCGGCAACCACCGCAGATCAGGCGATACTCGCAGGCGCCGCATTTGCCGTTGAGCTGTGGATTGCGCAATCGGGAGAAATCTTCCGCCTGCGCCCATAAATCCGAAAGCGCGACCTCGCGAACGTTGCCGACTTCGCGTTCGATATAGGGGCATGCGGTAACGCCACCGCGGTAGTTGACGCGGGCATAGTGAACGCCGGCGATGCAGCCGTCGCTCTCGCGCCCGCTAATCCGGTTTAGCAGCGACTGTGGCCGCAGCTGGTGGGCGATACGCTTGTAGTGCGGCGCGCAGCGCGGTCGTAATATGAGGTCCGGGTAGTCGGCCTGGGCCTGCACCAGCTCTGCCAGAATGCGCTCGTATTGCTCGCTGTCCACCGCGGCCAGCGAGTTCGCCCGGCCGACGCAGACCAGGAAGAACACGTTGACGGCGCGCGCGCCGCAGCCGCGCGCGAATTCGGCCATCGACGACAATTCATGCGCATTGTCGGCGGTGACGGAAAAATGTAACTGGAAATCGACCCCCTGGCGGCGGCAGCGGTCGATACCGGCCATGGTCCTGGCCCAGGCGCCGGGCCGGCCGCGGAAACGATCGTGGCGCGCGGGATCGAGCGAGTCGAGACTGATGCCGAAACCCAGCACGCCAGCGTCCTTGAGCGAACGCAGGCGGCGTTCGCTGAGCATCATCGCGTTGGTGCCGATGACCACCGGCAGGCCCCGGTCAACGCCGTGCCGCACGATGGTTTCGAGATCCCTGCGCAGCAGCGGTTCGCCGCCGGTGAGCACGATCAGGGTACCGTCATCGAGCGCCGCGACGTCGTCCAGCAGCGACTCGACCTCGGCCGTGCTCAATTCGTCGCTGTCGCCACCACCCAGGATGCTGGCGTCGAGATAGCAATGGGCGCACTCGAGGTTGCAGCGACGCGTCAGGTTGATCGCCAGCAAGGACAGGTCGGGGGTGGCCGCTGTCATGATTTCAGGCATCTCCACGCGGGTCGCCCGGTTCGAGATGGAAGATGCCGCGCGATTGCCATTCGCGCTTGATCGCGCGTATCGCACGCTGGTCGACCTGCTCGTGCCCCTCGCGTTGCGCCCAGGTCTCGATTTCCCGGATCAGCATGCCGCGCACCGAATCGGGCGCGCGCTCGATACGCGCCCGCGCGTCGTCGGTCCATGGCAGCTCGGTGTCGACCGTATCAGAGCCGTTCTTGAACACCTTCAACACGCCCTCGACAAAATCGAGGTCGATCTGCTGCAGGTCATTTTGCGAGGCCAGGCTTTCAACCGCGCGCCGGGTCAGGTTGCGGCAGTATCCAGCCGGAACCTCGAGTAGTCGCGCAGACGCATTGCTAGTCCACGGCGTATCGCTTTGCTGCGGCGCCGCTGGCGCAGTAACCGCCTTTCCGGCAAACGGACATTTACTCTGCGATTGATTGCCCGGGGCTTCTGGCTCGTTCCCCGCTTCGATTTCCTCCGTCATTGCGGCGCGCGCGATTTCGATACCTCTTTCGACGATTTCGAGCGTCACCGTGTCGAGGTTCTGCAGGCGAGCCTGGTTCTCTATTCGCTGCCGGCAGGCGTCGCGCATGAATCCCTCGGGCACGCGCGCAATACGCGCGAGTGCATCGGTATCCCAGTAAAACAGCTTCTCGTCCGCGGCCGCTGCGGACCCGGAGGCGCTTTCGTCGAGCCGCTTGCCGTTATCTAAAAAGCTCGCGACATGCGCCTTCGACACCTCGACCGCATGTTCGGCGCGCGCCTTCTTCTCGGCTCTGAGGCGTATGTTGTCGCGCAGCGAGGAATCCTCGATTTCATCCAGCCGGGCAATCGCCGCCTGGCTCCAGGCCAGCTCGTCTGCATCCACAGCTCGCTCCTGCACCTGCTGGTCATGGGCGGCGACGATTTCGGTCATCATCTGCTCGGCGCGCCCGGGCATCAGCGTCGCGGTAGCCTCGTCGACGATGCGCTCGGTAATCACGGTATGGCCGCGCTCCTGCGCGTAGCGCAATATCGCCATGCGCGCCATGCCCTGCACGAACTCGGGCGCGCGGCCTAAGCGGGCCTCGGCTTCGTGAGTCCAGGACACCGTAACCTCGGCGATGCGTTCGATCTGCGGGCGGAATTCGCGCTGACCCAGCAGCACCGCGCAGGGGGCGTTACGCAGCAGGTTTTCGGCATTGCCGCCGATATCGAGTTCGCTATCGGCGTGGATGCCGAGCTTGCCGACCACCAGCAAGGACGGCTGTAAATCGTGCAGGTAGCGCAGGATCGCATCCTGCGGTTTGCCGTCGAGCAGTTCGGTCTGTATCGGTATGCCGTAGTCGGCGGCGATGTCTTTTGCGACCTGTAAATGTCCGTCGTAGATTTTCGCCAACCCCGAATCGATGATTTCCTCGTGCAGTTTCTCCTGCTCCTGGAAACGAAATATCTTGCTGGCTTCTTCCGACAGCACTCCCGCGATCCGGTTGAAGGCCACGTAGTGGTAATAGGGATCGAAGGCCGAAACCACGTGCAGCGGCAGCCGCCACTCGCGCGCCAGCGACAGCGCGGTCAGTAGTCCGCCGTAAGCCCGCTCCGAGCCATCGATTGCAACGACAATAGGCCCTTCACTTAGCGACCTTTGGGGAGACTTGATGACCAGGGTATCGATGCCGGAGCGGCGCGCGACGCGCTCGCAAACGGTGCCGATGCTGGACCCGGCAACGGCGCCCAGTCCGAGCGCGCCCATTACCAGCAGGTCATAGTCGCCGCTATTGGCCTCGGCGCTCATCTGACGATAATTCTTGCCCTCGAGCGCGCGCCGGGCAAAGCCGATCTGCGCGCCGCGACAGGCCCGCTCCACCGGGTCCATGTACGAATCGGCGATGATGGACAGTCCGCGCGTAATCAGGTCGTCATGCACGTCGCGCTGGCGTTCGAGCTCCTGTTCTTCGCGAAACTGCTCGGGTAGACCGCCTTCCATCTGGCGGAATCTGAGGTCATGCATCTGCGCCGCGTAAACATGGGCCGCTGTGATTCTTGCGCCGTACAACTTCGCCAGCTCGATACCGTCCTCGATACCGCGGTTGGCATGATCCGAGGAATCCACCGCCAGCAGGATTTCTCGATACCGAGGCAGCGCCTCGATCTCGGCCTGTAATGTTTCCGCACTAGTACTCATTTCATATCCTCCCGGCTGCCTCGCTAGGCGCCACTATCCAGCTACCAGCCAGTAGCCGACCAGGGTCGCGACCACGATCAGGTTCATGGCCGCGCCGGCGAGCACAAAATAGTCGAATCCATTCAGGCGACTGACCGAATGGCGAATGGAACTGGTCAACGACATCCGCATTCCTCCTCTCCCGTAACGGAAGGCATTAAGTTATTTTTTATGGGTATAAGCGTTAAGTATCAGGACGCAGTGACAAGGTAGTGACACGAAGTGACGCAGCTCAATAATTCTCGCCAAATGTCCCGAATTCGATGTTCAAGGGAATATTTTCCCCCGGCGGGAGCGTTGCGCCTGTCTTCAGCCACGGGCTAGAATGAATTTGCCTGAGGCGGCATCGATAATGGCAAAAACAAAAAAATCAATGAACGAAGTATATGAACTGGCGCTGCAAGCGGCTCCATCGGGCATCATCGTGGTCGATGAAGCCGGCGAGATACGCTACACCAACCAGACCCTCGCCGACATGTTCGGCTATCGCGTCGAAGAGCTGGTGGACGAGCCGGTGGAAATCCTGATACCCGACCAGTTTGCCGCGGCGCATCGCCGCCACATGGAGAATTACGCCCGCGCGCCACGATCGCGGGACATGGGCACGGGCCGCGATCTCGAGGGAATCACCAGGGACGGGAATAGAATTCCGCTGGAAATCGGCTTGCGCCCGACGCAGACGCCGTCCGGTCCCGTGGTGGTGGCGACAGTGGTCGATATTACCGTGCGCAAAGCCATCGAGGACCGCCTGCACCGGCACGAACAGGAGCTGGAACAGCTTGTCGCGGAACGAACCCGGGAACTGGAGGACGCGCAGCGCGAGAAAGAGCGCATGCTCGAGCAACTGATCCAGGCCGAAAAAATGACCACCGTGGGTACGCTGGTGAGCGGTATCGGGCACGAAATCAACAATCCGCTCTACGCGCTGCACGCGGCCGCGGAGGCGCTCGCCGACGAGACCGATATCGAGTGCTGCCGCGCCTACGGTAGCGAAATTCTGAAACAGGCGACGCGTATTGCCGAGACCGTGAAAAACCTATCGCGTTACGCGCAGCCGGGCACACGCCACGACCTGCAGGCCGTCGACCTCTCGGAGGTAGTCGAGGAAGCGGTCCGGCTCGCGCACCAGTCGCTCAACGACGAACAGATCGAGTTCGAGGTAAGCGATGGCCGGGTAGCGGAAATCAGCGCCCGCTTCGAGGAAATCATGCAGGTGGTGTTCAACCTGTTACGCAACGCGATACAGGCGATGCCGGGCGAGGGACGCATTCAGATCGTTACGCAACAGCACGGGGACTTCGTCAGCTTGCGTATACAGGACAACGGTAGCGGGATTCCGCGCGAACACCTGAAGCGCGTTTTCGATCCGTTTTTTACCACCAAGGGGCCAGACAAGGGAGAGGGGCTGGGGCTTTATATCGTGCGCCAGATTATTATCCGCTACGGCGGCGAGATAGAAGTCGACAACGTCGATGGCGGCGGAGCTCGATTCGAAATCCGATTTCCCGTGGCTAACCGGGTGGACAAACCAGAGGAGTAGCTAATGATGCATCATGTTTTGATTCTGGACGACGAGGCGGACGTACGCGCCGCCATTCGTCTGCAACTCAAGGGTACGGACTTCGAAATTCTCGAAGCCGAAAATTTCGAGCAGGCGATGAAATTGCTGCAGCAAAACGTCATCTCCACCGATGTCATAATCTGCGACGTGCGCATGCCGGGAGTGGACGGCGTCGAGGCGGTGCAGAATTTTCAGCGCGAGTACCCGAACACGCCCGTTATCGTTCTGACCGGATTTCCGGACGTCGACCTTGCGGTCGATTTCATGAAAAAACAGGACGTAACGGATTATCTGACCAAGCCGGTGGACAAGGACAAGCTGGTTGCGGCAGTCGAAAAGGCGGCCCAGGAGCGCAGGATGTTCGGTTGATCGCGAGGGTTTTGTCTGACTTTAGAAAGAAGGTCAGGCAGGCGAATGAGTCTAACAAATCTTGTTACTGATTTTCTGCCTTGACGGAAGGGATGCCGCGGTTATTCTACTTATATACCTACGATAATCTGGACGAAGCGGTTTTCGA